>JAPOZD010000243.1 GCA_026706245.1 Alphaproteobacteria bacterium | reverse complement strand
ATGGTCCGGCATCTCAGCAGGGAGGCTGCTTCTGTGGCGCGCTATCGCATTTTCGGTTCGGAGCTTTCGCCCTATTCGGTCAAGGTCCGCGCGTGGTTCCGCTACAAGGGCATCGCGCATGACTGGCTGACGCGCACGCCCGCAAACCAGGCCGAATACGAGGCCCATGCGCGCCTGCCGCTGGTGCCGCTGGTCATTACGCCGGAGAGCGAGGGCATTCAGGACTCGACGCCCATCATGGAACGGTTCGAGGCCGCCTTCCCCGAGCCCGCGAGCCAGCCCGGGGACCCGATGCTCGCCTTCCTCTCCGCGCTGCTGGAGGAATATGGCGACGAGTGGGGCAACAAGCACATGTTCCACTATCGATGGCGCGACGACGCGGACCAGGTCTCGGCGGCCGGGCGCATTGCCCGCTCCATGCTGCCGGACGCCGACGAGGAAACGGTGGCCGAACGCGCGCGGGCCGTGCGGGAGCGCATGGTGCCGCGCGTGAGTTTCGTCGGCTCCTCGCCGGAGACGGCGCCGGTCATCGAGGCCTCCTTCGCCCGCCAGCTGGAACTGCTGGAGGCGCATCTGGAGGGCCGCCGCTACCTGTTCGGCGGACGGCCGGCCTTCGCGGATTTCGGCATCGCCGCCCAGGTCTGGGAAGCCTGGACCGACCCGACCGGCAGCACCCTCGTGCCACCACGCACGCGCGACTGGTGCCGGCGGATGCAGGACCCGGCGAACGAGGGCCCGTTCGAGGCCTGGGAGGCGCTCGCGCCGACGCTCGAGCCGCTGCTCGCCGAGGAGGTCGGCGCCCGGTTCCTGCCCTGGTCGGACGCCAATGCCCGCGCTATCGCCGACGGCGCGGAGAGCTTCGCCGTCGATATCGCTGGCGGGCGCTGGACGCAGGCGCCGCAGCGCTACCATGCCCGCTCGCTCCGCGCGCTCAGGGAGAAATACGCCGCACTGGCCGACCGCGCTGCGCTCGACCCCGTTCTGGAGACGACCGGCTGCCGCGCCTGGCTCGGCTGAACTGGCGGGTTTGCGGCAAAGGCAGTATCGATTGCGGGGCCAGTCCCCGAAACGACAGGAGCCGAGCGGATGAGCCAGATGCAGGCATGGCGGGTGCGCGAATTCTGCGAGCCCGAGGACATGGCGTTCGAGACCGTGGCGCGCCCGGAGCCGGGGCCGGGCCAGGCGCTGGTCAGGGTCCGCCACGCCGCGCTCAACTTCCTCGACATCCTGATGGTTCAGGGCAAATACCAGATGAAGCCGGACTTCCCGTTCACGCCGGGCTGCGAGCTGTCCGGCGAGGTCGCGGCCGTCGGCCCCGGCTCGAACTGCAGGATCGGCCAGCGCGTCGCCGCCCAGCCCTATTGGGGCGCTTTCGCCGAATATGCGGTTGTCGATGACCTACAGATCAACCCGATCCCGGACGGCGTGGCGATGGACCGCGCCGCCTGCGTGCCGGTGGTCTATCCGACCGGCCATATCGCGCTCGGCCGGCGCGGCGGGCTGAAGGCCGGCGAGTGGCTGCTGGTGACGGCGGGCGCGGGCGGGTCCGGGCTGGCCGCGATCCAGATCGGCAAGGCCTGGGGCGCGCATGTCATCGCGCTTGCCGGCAGCGAGGAGAAGCTGGCCGTCTGCCGCGCCCACGGGGCCGAGCTCGCGCTCGACTACACCGACGAGGGCTGGGTCGAGGCCGTGCGCGAGGCGACCGGCGGCCACGGCGCGGATGTCATCTTCGACCCCGTCGGCGGCGAGGTCTTCAATCTCGCGCTCAAGGTGATTGCGGTCGAGGGCCGCGCTCTCATCATCGGCTTTGCCGGCGGTGCGATCCAGCAGATCGCCGCCAACCGCCTGCTGCTCAAGAACGCCTCGGCCGTCGGCGCCATCTGGGGCGGCTTTTTCAGGAGCCACCCCGAATACACCCATGAGGTCGTGGCGGACTGCTACGCCATGCTGGCGCGCGGCGAGATCGACCCCGTGATCTCCGCCCGCTACCCGTTGGGCGATCTGCCGGCGGCGTTGCGCGCGCTTGCCTCCCGGCGCACCTGGGGCAAGGTCCTGCTGGAGGTCTCGCCATGATCCGCGCCGTCCGCGCCGTTCCGGGAAGCTCGGACCGGCTGGAAATAGCCGGGGTCGAGGAGCGGCCGCCCTTCTCCAACGAGGCGCTGGTGCGCGTCTCGGCCTTCTCGCTCAATCGCGGCGAGGTGCGCCGCGCCGAGCGCGCGGACCGGCCGATCCGCATCGGCTGGGACATTGCGGGCACCGTCGAGAAGGCCGCGGCCGACGGCTCCAGCCCGCCGGAGGGCGCGCGCGTCGTCGGCTTCTCGCCGCGCATGGAGGGCTGGGCGGAGCGCGCGCCGATCCCCGGCTCCTATCTCTGCCCCATACCGGACGGGGTAAGCGACGCCGCCGCGGCGACGCTGCCTGTCGCCGGGCTGACGGCGCTCCATTCCGTCGATGCGGGCGACTGCCTGATCGGCGCGCGCGTGCTGGTCACCGGGGCTACGGGCGGCGTCGGCGTGTTCGCGGCCCAGCTCGCGCGTATCGGCGGGGCGGAGGTTTTGAGCCAGGTCCGGCGCGAGGACCAGCGCGCCTTTGCCGACCGGATCGGCCTCGGCACGGTCATCGTCAGCCCGGACGGCAGCGGCATCGAGGCGGCGGGTCCCTACCGGCTGGTGGTGGATGGCGTCGCCGGGCCGATCCTGGAAGCCGGCGTGCGCGCGCTCGGCCGGGAAGGGCTCGCGGTCTGCTACGGCGTCACGGCCGCACCCGCGATCTCCGTTGCCATCGGGGATTTCATGACCCGCGGCCTCGCGCGCATTCTCGGCTTCCACCTCTACTACAAGAGCGAGATCGCTCCGCCCCGCGACCATCTTGCCCGCCTGCTTGGCCTCGTGGCGCAGGGCCGGCTCGACACAGCCATCGAGCGCGAGGCATCCTGGAGCGAGGTCGCGCGCACTGCCGACGACCTGATCGGGCGCCGCTTCCCCGGCAAGGCCGTGCTGCATATCGACTGAAGGACGGCCCTCCGCGCCGCCGGCGGCGCGGACCGGGCGGCACCAACTTCCCCGTTGCCGGGCGCGGCTGGATATCCCTATGATTCCCGCCGCCGGGCGGCGGCGTTCCGTCCGGGGTTCGAGGGTTTCCCGCCTATGGCTGGCAGAGCGTTTCGACCGGCGAACGATCCCCGCCTGGGCATCGCCATGATCTGCCTCGGCATGGTGGTCATCACCATCAACGATTCCATCGTCAAGGCGCTCTCGGACCGCTACCCGCTGCACGAGATCGTGTTCGTCCGCGCACTGGTGGCGCTGCTGTTCAGCCTTGCCGTGCTGCAATTCGAGGGGGGCTTGAGGGCGCTTCGCACCGGGCGCCCCGCCGCCCATATCGCGCGCGGTCTCTGCATGGTCCTGGCGAACCTCGCCTTCTTCGGCGCGCTGGCGTCGGCGCCGCTGGCCGACGTAACGGCGCTCTTCTTCGTCGCCCCGCTGCTCATCACGCTGCTGTCCATTCCCTTCCTCGGCGAGAAGGTCGGCGTCAGGCGGTTTTCCGCCGTCGCGGTCGGGTTCCTCGGCGTGCTGGTCATGCTCCGGCCCGGAACGGGCGAGCTCGAACACGCCCCGGACCGGTGGACCCTGCTGCTGCCCATGGCGGCGGCGCTCGCCTACGCCACCATGCAGATCCTGACGCGGAAGCTCCGGGCGAGCGCCCCGGCTTCGGCCATGGCGGCCTATATCCAGGTCATGTTCATCACCGTCAGCCTCGGCTTCTTCGCCGTCGCCGGCGACGGCCGCTTCGCCGAGGGCGTGGAGAACAAGACCTGGCTGTTCCTCTTTCGCGCCTGGGTCTGGCCGACCTGGGAGCACTGGCTGCTGTTCGTGCTGCTGGGCGGCCTTTCCGGCTTCATCGCCTATTCGCTGACCCAGGCCTACAGGCTGGCCGACGCGGCGACCCTGGCGCCCTTCGAATATATCGCCCTTCCTTCCGCCATCCTGCTCGGCTGGCTCGTGTTCGACCATCTGCCCGACCACTGGGTGCTGCTCGGCTGCACGCTCATCGCCGGCTCCGGCATCTATGTCTATTGGCGCGAGAAGCAGCTTGGGCAAGGCGGCCGCCGGCGGCGGGCGGACGCCCCTTCGGCCCCGGGGACGGGGTAAACGCCGTTCCCTTTCCCCACTCCGACCGGCGGCGGCGCCTTGCAAACCGGTAATGCGGGGAATTGAAGGTCATCCGACAACCGCGTACTACTACACCCGGACCCATTGCCCTCCCGAAGGGCGGAACGGACCGACAGGCGGGAAGCGCGACGATGCCCAGGAAGCGCAAACGACCGAGCGCCCGCCACGGCCGGGCTGCGGCTGCCCCGAAGCCGGCCGCGGCCGGCTCCCGGGCGCCGGCGCGCGCGATACTGTCCCTCGACAACGGGATTCTCGCTCTGGCGGCGGCCGGCGTCCTGCTCACCGGCTATCTGACTCTGGTCGCCTGGTTCGGCGAGCACCCGGCCTGGTGCGGGGCGGAGTCGGAATGCGACATCGTGCAGTCGAGCCGATGGTCCACCCTGCTCGGCCTGCCGATGGCGCTCTGGGGCCTGCTCACCTACGCGCTTCTTGCCGGTCTGGCATGGCGCCTGCGCTCCCGGCCGCCGGTATGGGGCGCCCTGTTTCTCGTCGCCTGCATCGGCTTCGGGGTGAGCTGGTTCCTGACCCTGGTGTCGGTCTTCGAGATCAGGGCGGTCTGCGAATACTGCCTTGCGTCCTTCGCGCTGATGAACCTGCTGCTCCTGCTCGTGGTTCTGCGCCGCCCTTCCGGGACGCCGGAGCGGGGGTGGCGCCGGACCCTGCTGTTCCCGGTCAGCGCCGCCATCGTGCTGGTCCTCGGCCTCCACCTGCATTTCAGCGGCCTCTTCGATCCCGCCGCCGGCCCGGAGGACCCCTATCTCAAGGCGCTTGCGGCCCATTTGCAGGAAAGCGGCGCGCGCTTCTACGGCGCCTACTGGTGCCGGGCCTGCCAGGAGCAGAAGGCGCTCTTCACCGCCTCCGCCAAACGGCTGCCCTATACCGAATGCGCCCCCTCGGGACCGAACGGCCCCCTCACGGCCGCCTGCACGGTCCAGGACATCCGGCGCTACCCGACCTGGATCGTCGAGGGCCGCCGCCTTACCGGCGTGGTGGATGTCGAACGGCTCGCCCGGGCGTCGAAATTCACCTGGAACGAGGCGGGGCAGGAAAAGACGCCGGAGGGGTAGCCCGCTTCTACCCGCCCAATTCTCCCTCCGCCAGCATGCGGCGGAGTTCGTGTTTGAGGACCTTGCCGGTGGCGTTGCGGGGGAGCGCGTCCATGAACAGGATGCGGCGGGGCTGCTTGAAGCGGGCGAGCTGGCCCTCGCAATGGTCGAGGATCTGCTGCGGCTCCAGCGCCGCACCCTCGCGGCGGACGACCACCGCGCAGCCGACCTCGCCCCAGCGCTCGTCCGGGATGCCGATCACTGCGGCTTCCCCGATGCCGTCCAGCCGGTAGAGCACGTTCTCCACCTCCGCCGGATAGACGTTCTCGCCGCCGGAGATGTACATGTCCTTCCAGCGGTCCACGATGTAGTAGTAGCCCTCCTCATCGACCCAGACGGCGTCGCCCGTCTTCAGCCATTCGCCGTCGAAGGACTCGGCCGTTTCCTGCGGCTTGTTCCAGTAGCCGGGCGTCACATTCGGCCCGGCGACCTGAAGCTCGCCCCTCTCGCCGGGCGCGGCCGCGCGGCCGTCCTCGGTTATCACCCGCGTGCGGGTATAGAGCACCGGTTTGCCGGCCGAGCCGATCTTGCGGGTCGCATCCACGGGGTTGAGCGCCATCACCAGCGGCGCGGTCTCGGTCATGCCGTAGGCTTGGGCGAGCGGCGCGTTCCGCGTCGCCCAGACCTCGATCAGCGCATGCGGCGTGGGCGCAGCGCCGACGCCGAGCACGATGACATGGCTGAAATCCGCGTGCTCGAAGGCCGGAAGCTGCGCCATGAACTGGAAATTGGCCGGCACGCCGAGGAAATTGGTGATGCCGGCCTCCGGGTCGGCCAGAAGCCGCAGGCACTGTTCGGGATCGAAGCTCCGCGCGACCACCACCTTGCCGCCCGCATGCAGCACGGGATTGGCATAGGCGTTGAGCCCGCCCGTGTGGAACAGCGGCAGCACGGTGAGCGTGACCGAATCGGCGGAGATGCGGTGCGGAATGCCGATATTCACC
>JAPOZD010000434.1 GCA_026706245.1 Alphaproteobacteria bacterium | reverse complement strand
ACAACATCATCCTCCTGATCGGCGCCGCCAACCGGGACCCGGACGCCTTCGACGACCCCAACCGGCTCGACGTCGCCCGCGCCGAGTGCCCTCATCTGAGCCTGAGCCGGGGCATCCATTACTGCCTGGGCGCCCAGCTCGCGCGGCTCGAGGCCCGGATCGTCTTCGAGACGCTGCTGGAGCGGTTCCCGGAGATCGAGCTGCTCGACGACCGCCCCCGATTCCGTAGCGGCGTCGTACTGCGCGGCCTCCGGTCCCTGCCGCTGCGAGCCACCCGCGCCTGAGCCCGGGACGCGCCGTTTCCTCTCCTTCGGAAACCGGCAGGCAGCCGCGGTTCTCGACCGTGTCAAAGCTGCGCATCGCCGCGATCGGGTCGCCGGCCCTCGCCCACAACTTCCATACACCGTCAAGCTGGTCCCGGACTTTGCGCATCCGACCGTCGAACCTCGAAGACCGCATGCGAAGAAGAAGGGCGGACCGCAAGGGTCCGCCCGGCTTGTCTCGAAACGTTGCGTTCCATCTCCGGGACCGGGTCCGCGGCGCGTCCCGTCGCGGACCTTTTCCGGGATCAGGCGAGATCGAAGCGGTCGAGGGTCATCACCTTGTCCCAGGCGGCGACGAAGTCGTCCACGAACTGCTGCCCGGAATCTTCCGATCCGTAGACCTCCGCGATCGCCCGGAGCTGCGAGTTCGAGCCGAAGACGAGATCGACGCGGGTGGCGGTCCACCGGAGCGCGCCGGTCGCCCGGTCCCGCCCCTCGAACACATCTTCGGACTCGGAGACGGCCGCCCAGGCCGTGCCCATGTCGAGCAGGTTCGCGAAGAAGTCGTTGGTGAGCGTCTCCGGACGATCGGTGAAGACCCCGTGCCGGGACTCTCCGATATTGGCACCCAGGACGCGCATCCCGCCAACGAGCACCGTCATCTCGGGCGCCGTCAGCCCCAGCAATTGCGCCCGGTCGACCAGCAGTTCCTCAGCCGGCACGGCATAGCGCCCGTTGATGTAGCTTCGGAACCCGTCCGCTACGGGTTCGAGCACAGCGAATGAATCGACGTCGGTCTGCTCCTGCGAGGCATCCGCGCGGCCCGGCGCGAACGGAACCGCCGCGTCGTACCCGGCATTGCGTGCCGCCCGCTCGACGGCCACGCAGCCGCCGAGGACAATGACATCCGCGAGCGAGACCATCTTTCCGTTGGCCTGCACGCCGTTAAACGCCCGCTGGATGCCCTCCAGGGTTTCGAGCACCGATGTCAGCCGGGCCGGCTGGTTGACTTCCCAGTCCTTCTGCGGCGCGAGACGGATGCGCGCCCCGTTCGCCCCGCCGCGCAGGTCGGAGCCGCGGAAGGTGGAGGCGGAAGCCCAGGCGGTCGAGACCAGATCGGAGACCGAGAGCCCCGAAGCGAGGATCCTGGCCTTGAGGTCGGCGATGTCCCGCTGGTCGATCAAGTCATGGGTGACGGCGGGGATCGGGTCCTGCCAGATCAGCTCCTCTTCCGGGGCCTCCGGGCCGAGATAGCGAGCGCGCGGACCCATATCGCGGTGGGTCAGCTTGAACCACGCCCGGGCGAAGGCGTCTGCGAACGCGTCCGGGTCGGCGTGGAAGCGCCGCGAAATCGGCTCGTAGACCGGGTCCATCCGCATCGCCATGTCCGCCGTGGTCATCATCGGCGCATGCCGCTTCGACGGATCGTGGGCATCCGGCACGGTATCCGCGCCGGCGC
This sequence comes from Alphaproteobacteria bacterium, assembly GCA_026706245.1. Classification (GTDB taxonomy): domain Bacteria; phylum Pseudomonadota; class Alphaproteobacteria; order Bin95; family Bin95; genus Bin95. The sequence continues at coordinate 4,521 of JAPOZD010000434.1, read as the reverse complement.
CGTTCTTCGGCACCCACTGCCAGGCACCCGCCGGGCTCTTAGTCACCTCCCACTCGTAGCCGAACAGGGTGTCGAAGTAGCTGTTGTCCCATTGGACCGGCGTGGGGGTCCACGCGCCTTCGATGCCGCTGGTGATCGCATCGCCGCCCTTGCCGCTGCCGAAGCCGCTCTTCCAGCCGAGACCCTGCTCCTCAATGGGGGCGCCTTCGGGCTCGGGGCCGACATGGGCCGGATCGCCGGCGCCGTGGGCCTTGCCGAAAGTGTGTCCGCCGGCGACGAGCGCGACGGTCTCCTCGTTGTTCATCGCCATGCGCGCGAAGGTCTCGCGGATGTCCCGGCCCGAGGCGACCGGGTCGGGATTGCCGTCGGGTCCTTCCGGATTGACGTAGATCAGGCCCATCTGGACCGCGCCCAGGGGCGTCTCCAGCTCCCGGTCGCCGGTATAGCGCTCATTCCCGAGCCACTCGGTCTCCGAGCCCCAGTAGATGTCCTCTTCGGGCTCCCACACGTCCTCGCGGCCGCCAGCGAACCCGAAGGTCTTGAACCCCATCGATTCCAGGGCGCAGTTGCCGGCCAGGATCATGAGGTCGGCCCAGGAGATCTTGCGGCCGTACTTCTTCTTGACCGGCCAGAGGAGCATGCGCGCCTTGTCGAGGTTGCCGTTGTCGGGCCAGCTGTTGAGCGGCGCGAAGCGCTGGGTGCCGGTGCGCCCGCCGCCGCGCCCGTCGCCAACCCGGTAGGTGCCGGCGCTGTGCCACGCCATGCGGATGAAGAGCGGGCCGTAATGGCCGTAATCGGCCGGCCACCAGTCCTGCGACACGGTCATCAGCTCGAAGATGTCCTTCTTGACCGCGTCGAGGTCCAGGCTCCTGAAGTCCTCGGAGTAGTCGAAGTTCTCGCCCATCGGGTTGGACAGCGCGGAGTGCTGGTGCAGCACATCGAGCCTCAGCCGGTTCGGCCACCAGTCCCGGTTCGACGTGCCGCCGCCGGCGGCATTTCCTAGCGCCCCGTGCATGACCGGGCATCTGCTTTCGTTCATGATTCTCTCCTTCGCTTGTCCGGCGTTGATTCGAACCCGTCCCGGAGACCACGCTCCGGCTTCAGCCACCTGGCTGTCCGGGGGAGCTTAAGGAGTGCTTTTCTTCGTGCATAACGATGAATATTTTCTATAATAATCGTATTTTACGAACATTACTTACGCGGAGGGGCCTCTGATGAAGCGCCTGCCCACGATGAAGCAACTCGAATATCTGGTGGCGCTGGCCGACACCCGGCATTTCAGGCGGGCGGCCGAGCGCTGCCACATCACCCAATCGACGCTGAGCGCCGGCATCCGGGATCTCGAGTCGGTGCTCGGCACGGCCGTCGCGGAGCGCTCGAACCGGCACGTGCTGATGACGCGCGTCGGCACGACCATCGCCGGGCGGGCGAAGGCGCTGTTGCGCGAGGCGGAAGAGATGATGGAAATCGCCAAGGCGAACCGCGCCCCTATGACCGGGGAGTTGCGCCTGGGCGTGATCCCGACCATCGGCCCCTTCCTGCTGCCCCGGGTCCTGCCGGCCCTTAGGGAGAGGTTCCCGGAGTTGACGATCTACCTGCGGGAGGAGCAGACCGTCCCGCTGCTCGTCCGGCTGGAGGACGGCGAGGTGGATGCCGCGTTGATCGCGCTGCCCTGCGAAACCGGGGACCTTGCCGTCGAGGACATCTTCGAGGACGAGTTCCTGTTCGCCTGCAACCGGTCCCATGCGCTCGCCGGCGCCGAAGCGGTCCCGCCGGACGCGCTGGAGGGCGAACCGCTCATGCTGCTCGAGGAAGGACACTGCCTGCGCGGCCACGCGCTCGACGTCTGCGGCGCCGGGAACACGAAAGCGCGGGCGCAGTTCGAGGCCAGCAGCCTGCACACGCTGGTGCAGATGGTGGCGGCGGGGATCGGCGTTACCCTTGTCCCGCGCATCGCGGTCGAGGCCCGCATCGCCCAAGGGACAGGCATCTCGCTCGCACCGCTCTCAGCGCCCGCTTCGCGCCGGATCGGGCTGGCATGGCGCTGCACGTCTCTGAGAGCGAAAGAATTCCGATTGCTTGCCGGCGCCTTGCGCGACGTCGCCGAGGTGGCATGAGTCATGCCCCGATTCCGGCGCTGGGGCGTCATCTCCTGAATGTGCTATGGCGCGCGCCGTGAAAAGAGCTTTGGCATGGCAAAGACAAAAGCGCTGCGGCGCGACTACAACGAGGACATGCGGCCTCACCCGCTTCCCCCCGAGGATGCGACTGAAGAAGAGCTTTGGGAGCGCGGGCGTGAGGTCGTCAAAGCTGTCCTGAGCAGCGCAGGTACCCGTCGCGAGCCGGAACTGACCTGAATTGGCCAACCTTCGTTACCGCCTGGAACGGAGGCAGCCGGTTGGAACCGTCTCGATTTGCTATCGCGGGACCAGAGAACAAGCCGCCAAGACCGTTTGCCGATGGATACGTAATCATCCGAACGCAGATATTGGCATATCACGAGAAGTGCTACGGATTGAGAGAGGCGAGATTGTCGCGGGGGATATCTCTCTCAGCCCATTTGGGCACTATCCGACATAGTCCCCGAATTTTTCTCCAAACCTATCAGCATTGATAGGAACGAATTCAGGCACATGCCGTAAGGTCCCCTCCATCATCGGCCGTTCGCCGGTCGACGTTGTCAGTATGGGGAGCACCGTATCGGGTTCGGCCTTACCGCGCTGGTTGAAGGCCGGCGCGACGCCAGCTGCCGACGGTGCCTCCTTGTCCTCATCCACCCGGCAGTGCGCAGATAGGGACGATCATGCCGGCGAACCTCCCCATCCAGTGGCTGCGGTCGTTCATCGCGGTGGCGGAGCTGGGAAGCGGCATCCGCGCAGCCCGGGAAGCCGGTATCAGCCAGCCTACCGTGTCACTGCATATAGGCAAGCTCGAAGAGACGCTCGGCCGGACCCTGTTCGACCGACGCAGGTCCTTGCGTTTGTCGAAGGCAGGCAAGGCCCTGCTGCCGCGGGCCCGGCATGTCGTCGGACTGCACGACGACCTGTTTCTCGACGAGGCGCCTGTCGAAGACGTCGTCGAGCGGCAGAGGGCTAAGGCCGTCTCCCTCCTGAAGGGTGCGCTCGACGAGCTGGAAGGTCGGCATTTCGCGACGGCGGACCGGTCGTGACAATCGAAAAACGGGCATCCGGCGCTGACGGCGGGAGCCGCCAGAGTACGGGGACCCGCTCCATGAGTGCGGGCAACGCAGCGTCCGTCTGGTGTGGCGTTACGGATGGACGCTGCTGTTTCATGATCGCCTCATCGATCAGTTGCGCAAGCTCCACTATCTCCACTATGCGGTACAACGCGTATAGCAAAGCGATCCCACAGGGTTCTCATCCAATGCGAACGTCAAGCTGTTTCGCGCGCGGAGCCGGTTGATGCTGGAGGTCATCCCACAGGCTCTATCCCGAGACGAATATCGCCAAGACAGCACGCTCGGTGCCGAATCTCATGAAAGTAGGTACCCGTTAAGCGAAGCGGATTTTGAAGCGGGTCAGGGAGACGTCCTACCCCACGGATTTTCGGGATTGGTCCGAGGGAGAAGGGATGGCAAGGGGGAAGGCTGCCGATGAGAAAGGTGAAGAAGATCCTTGCGTACCATTGCAACGATGGGCGCAGCGCGCGGGTGATCGCAGTTGCGGCGGCCGAGTAGAAGCGGTCGTTACCGAGCCCCGCCCCTCGCAGACCCGAGCGTGCGCGATTGACGCACTCGGTTCCTCACATGGCAGGTTCGCTCAGACGGTCGATGTGTCCGGGCTCCTGAGCCGAGCAAGCGGCAGGGGGAACCGCTGAAGAAGAACGTTCATCCGGTCCCAGTCGACGTAGCCCTTGCTGCTGCGACGGCTGAGAGACAATCGCCAGCAATGATCACCCGGAAGCCGAAGCGCCAAAGACGCGCACTATTTCCGATGCGGCTATAGTAGCCCCGGATGACACAGGCCGCTCCTCTCTTTGTAGGGTGACAGGAGCGACCACCATCAACCAATCCGGCTGCCACGCCGAAATCGGCCATTACCGCCAGACAGCTCAAGGCCGGGCCGTGCAGAAAAATCGGGCATTTAAGGGGAATCCGAGGCCTTCGAGGCTCCGGATTATGCCGCTAAATCAGGACCAGCAGTCAGTGGGTGCAGGGGGTTGCGACCGGAGCGCGGCATAATCCGGTTATCGTAAGCGGTTCGGACGCGGCACGTGGGTTTCAGCTTGACGATCTGGCGAAGTTCCACGGAAGCAGGTCGTCGATACGCTCGTTGGGATGGCCGGCCGTGATAGCTTCGAGAATGGCCTTGAGCCAGGCGTAGGGCTCGACCCCGTTCAATCTGGCCGTCTGGGTGAGTGCAGCGATCCGGCCCCATGCGACTGCGCCCTCGTCATGACCCGCGAAGAGTGCGTTTTTCCTTGTAAGGGCAATCGGCCGGGCGAGATTCTCGACGGCATTGCTGTCCATCTCGACGCGGCCGTCGGCGAGGAACAGCCGGA
>JAPOZD010000349.1:3509-6251 GCA_026706245.1 Alphaproteobacteria bacterium | reverse complement strand
TCCACGGTGTCGGCATGGCCGATGAATGGCCGGTGGTGCCGCTGCATGTCGACTGGTCCGATCTGGCCATGTCCGGGCGGTTCGAGCCCGGAATGGTGGTCTGCGTCGAAAGCCTGGTGGGCGAACGGGGTTCGGAAAGCGTCAAGCTGGAAACCCAGGTGCTGGTGACCGAGTCCGGGTGCGAACGTCTGGACAGTTTTCCCTACGAGACAGGCTAGCCTGCATTTCTCACCAGGGTCACGGCCTGCGTCGCTGTTCCGCCGGGCCGCGTATCTTTGCTTGACGCAGCGGAGCCTGTTTCTAGATTGCGGCCTTTCCTGGTCCCGGGACATATGCGCATCCGATGAGCGAGATCGCCCTGACAATGCCCGACGGCTCCGTTCGCCCTTTCGCGCGCGGCGGCACCGGCGCCGATCTGGCGGCGGACATTTCCCGAAGCCTCGCAAAGCGCGCGGTCGCCATCCGCGTGGGCGGCGCGTTGCGCGATCTCGCTGAGCCGCTCACGGAGGACGGCGCCGTCGAGATCGTGACTCGCGACGACCCTGACGGCCTCGACCTCATCCGCCACGATGCCGCCCATGCACTGGCCGAGGCGGCGAAGGAGCTCTACCCGGAGATCCAGATCACCATCGGCCCGGTGATCGAGAACGGCTTCTATTACGACTTCTCGCGCGCCGAGCCGTTCACGCCCGACGACCTGGCCCGGCTCGAGGAGCGCATGCGCGAGATCGTGGACCGCGATGAACTCATCGCCCGCGAGGTCTGGGACCGCGACGAGGCGGCCCGCTTCTTCGAGGGCGAGGGCGAGCACTACAAGGCCGAGATCATCCGTTCGATCCCGTCGGAGGAGCCGATCACGCTCTACCGGCAGGGCGGTTTCCTCGACCTCTGCCGGGGGCCGCACCTGCCTTCCACGGGGCGGCTCGGCAAGGCGTTCAAGCTGATGAGCGTGGCCGGCGCCTATTGGCGCGGCGACCATCGCAACGAGATGCTGCAGCGCATTTACGGCACGGCCTGGCGCACCGAGAAGGAGCTCAGGGCCTATCTGGAGCGCCTGGAGGAGGCCGAACGGCGCGACCATCGCCGCCTCGGGCGCGAGATGGGGCTCTTCCACCTCCAGGAGGAAGCCGCGGGCTCGGTCTTCTGGATGCCCAAGGGCTGGACGCTGTTCCGCGTCTGCGAGGACTACATGCGCATGCGCCTCGACGCGAACGGCTATGTCGAGGTGAAGACGCCGCAACTCCTCGACCGGGCGCTCTGGGAGGCGTCCGGCCACTGGGAGAAGTTCCGCGAGCACATGTTCGTGGCCGAGGCGGCGGAAGACCGGCTGTTCGCGCTCAAGCCGATGAATTGCCCCGGCCATGTGCAGATATTCAAGCAGGGCATCAAGAGCTACCGCGACCTGCCGCTTCGCATGGCGGAGTTCGGCGCCTGCCACCGCAACGAGCCCTCGGGCGCGCTGCACGGCATCATGCGGGTGCGCGCCTTCACCCAGGACGACGCCCATATCTTCGCCACCGAGGACCAGGTGACGGCGGAGACGGAGCGCTTCTGCGCGCTGCTCACCAGCATCTACGCGGATTTCGGCTTCGAGGACGTGCTGGTGAAATTCTCCGACCGCCCGGAGGTGCGCGCGGGCGAGGACGGGGTCTGGGACAAGGCCGAGACCGCGCTGCTGGACGCCGTCAATGCCGCCGGGCTCGAAGTCGAGCTCAATCCCGGCGAGGGCGCGTTCTACGGCCCCAAGCTCGAATTCGTGCTGCGCGACGCCATCGGCCGGGACTGGCAGTGCGGCACCTTCCAGGTTGATTTCGTGCTGCCCGAGCGGCTGAACGCCACTTATGTGGATGAGAGCGGCGAGCGGCGCCGGCCGGTCATGCTGCACCGTGCCATTCTCGGCTCTTTCGAGCGCTTCATCGGCGTGCTCATCGAGCACTATGCCGGGCGGTTCCCGCTCTGGCTGGCACCGGTGCAGGCGGTGGTGGCCACGATCACGAGCGATGCCGACGACTATGCGCGCGCGGTGTGCGCCCGGCTGAGGGAGGCGGGGCTTCGTGCCGAACTCGACCTGCGCAACGAAAAAATCGGCTACAAGGTCCGCGAACATTCGGTCGCGAAGGTGCCGGTCATGCTCGTCGTCGGGCGCCGCGAGGCCGAGCAGGGAACAGTCGCGCTGCGCCGGCTCGGTTCGCAGCAACAAGAAATGCTTGCAGTCGGCGACTCGATACATACCCTGTCCGAAGAAGCGGCGGTCCCGAGCCGGGGCCGCTAGCGGGAAAGAGCGAGAAGGAGACGGTCCATAGCTCGATACACGTCTACAGTGCCGCCCAAGAAGGAAGGGCCGCGCGTGAATGAGGACATCGAAGCGCGGTCGGTCCGCCTGGTCGGCGCTGACGGCAGCATGCTCGGTGTTGTGGAGATCGACGAAGCGCTGGGAGCGGCCGAGGCCGCGGGCCTCGATCTGGTGGAGGTCTCGCCCAATGCGGAACCGCCGGTTTGCAAGGTCCTCGACTACGGGCGTTTCAAATACGAAGCGCAGAAAAAGAAGAACGAGGCGCGCAAGAAGCAGAAGACCATCGAGGTCAAGGAAATCAAGATGCGCCCCGGGATCGAGCAGCATGACTACGACACCAAGATGCGCTCGGTCCGGCGGTTCCTCGACGAAGGCGACAAGGTGAAGGTGACCCTGCGCTTCCGCGGGCGGGAGCTGGCCCATCAGGAAGTCGGCCGCGCCGTCCTGCA
>JAPOZD010000349.1:0-3499 GCA_026706245.1 Alphaproteobacteria bacterium | reverse complement strand
CGTTCTGCACCCGTTGCAGGACGAGCTCGGCGACCTGGTCAAGGTCGAGCAGTTCCCCAAGATGGAAGGGCGGCAGATGGTCATGGTGATGTCGCCGCGCTGACCCTTCGCCAGCATTGGCAATCGCCGGCGGGTGCGACGGCATAGCCGCCGCGCCGGCCTTGCGCCCCGCTCCGGGGCCGGCTATACCGCGCGCCTTCGGAACGGATGGTCCGGCGCGTATGAGGGCATGCCCGGCCGTCCTGAATCCGCCTTTGCTGCAGGGACAGGAAAATGCCCAAGCTCAAGACGAAGAGCAGCACGAAGGGCCGGTTCAAGAAAACCGGCTCCGGCAAGGTGCTGATGAACCACGCCTACAAGCGCCACTGCCTCGCCAACAAGTCGAAGCGGATGAAGCGCCAGGCGCGCGGAACCACGGCGATGTCGAAGCCGGACGCGAAGATCGTGCTCCGCTTTATGCCATACGCCTGAGCGGGGGGATCGCAAGCCATGTCCCGCATCAAGGGCGGCGCCGGCAACCGCCGCCGGCACAAGAAGGTTCTCGCTCAGGCGAAAGGCTATCGCGGCCGGGCAAAGAACAATTTCCGCATCGCCATCGAGCGCGTCGAGCGCGGGTTGCAATACGCCTATCGCGACCGACGGACGCGCAAGCGCAACTTCCGCTCGCTCTGGATCCAGCGTATCAACGCCGCCGCCCGCGAGCACGGACTCACCTATTCCGCCTTCATGGACGGCGTCGCCAAGGCGGGGATCGAGGTGGACCGCAAGGTGCTCGCCGACCTCGCCGTTCGCGAGCCGGAGTCCTTCAAGGCGCTGGTGGAGCAGGCGCGGGCCGCGCGCGCCTGAAGGCGTTTCCCGGGAAAGAGGGTCTTCCATGTCGGACGAATTGACGGCGCTCCGGGACGAGCTGGAGGGCGCCGTGCAGGCGGCCGACAGCCTGGAGGCGCTGGAGGATGTGCGGGTGCGCGCGCTCGGCCGGCGCGGTTCCGTCACCGGGCTGATGAAGAGCCTCGGCCGGGCTGCGCCCGAGGAACGGCGCGAGCGGGGCCAGGCCCTCAACCTGCTGAAACAGGCCGTCTCGGATGCCATCGACGCCCGCAAGGCGGCGCTGGCGGAGGCGGAGCTTGAGCACCGCCTCGCGTCGGAGCGCATCGACGTCACGCTCCCCGTCCGGCCCGCGCCGGAAGGCAGCCTGCATCCGATTTCGCAGACCATCGACGAAGTCACCCAGATATTCGGCGAGATGGGCTTCCGCTGGGCCGAGGGGCCGGACATCGAGGACGACTGGTACAATTTCACCGCCCTCAACATTCCGCCCGAGCATCCCGCGCGCCAGGAGATGGACACCTTCTATCTCGCCGGCGAAGCCGGGTCGCGGCCGGTGCTGCGCACCCATACGAGCCCTGTGCAGATACGCACCATGCAGGCCGCGCCGCCGCCGCTCCGGGTCATCGTCCCCGGACGCACCTACCGCTCCGACCACGACGCCACCCACTCGCCCATGTTCCACCAGGTCGAGGGGCTGGCGATCGGCAGGTCGATCCATATGGGCCATCTCAAGGGCTGCCTGATCGAATTCTGCCGCGCCTTTTTCGGCGTGGCCGACCTGCCGGTGCGCTTCCGGCCGAGCCATTTTCCCTTCACGGAGCCCTCGGCGGAGGTCGATATCGGCTGTACGCGCGAGGGCGGGCAGCTGCGCATCGGCGCGGGCGGCGACTGGCTGGAGATTCTTGGCTCCGGCATGGTGCACCCGAAGGTGATCGCCAATTGCGGCCTCGACCCGGAAGAGTGGCAGGGCTTCGCCTTCGGCATGGGGATCGAGCGGATCGCCATGCTGAAATACGGCATTCCGGACCTGCGCACGATGTATGACTCGGACCTGCGGTGGCTCAGCCATTACGGCTTCCGGCCGCTGGACATGCCGGGCCTGATCGCGGAGGCGGCGGAGTGAAGTTCACCTTCTCCTGGCTGAAGGACCATCTCGACACCGAGGCCACGCTCGAGGAGGTCTGCGAGGCGCTGACCATGCTGGGTCTCGAGGTGGACAGCGTCGAGGACCGCGCGCGCGACCTGGCTGCCTTCACGACGGCGCGCGTGCTCTCCGCCGAGCCGCATCCGCAGGCGGACCGCTTGCGGGTCTGCCTGGTGGATACGGGCACGGAAGAGGTGCAGGTCGTCTGCGGCGCGCCGAATGCGCACACCGGCATGATGGGCGTGTTCGCGCCGTCCGGAAGCTGGATTCCGGGCACCGGGCTCAGGCTGAAGAAGACGGCGATTCGCGGCGTCGAGAGCAACGGCATGCTGCTTTCCGAGCGCGAACTCGGCGTCTCGGACGAGCATGAGGGCATCGTCGAACTGCCGGCCGACACCCCGCTCGGGGCGCCTTACGCGCGGGTTGCGGGGCTCGACGACCCGGTGATCGAAATCGGCCTCACACCCAATCGCGGCGACTGCGCCGGCATTCGCGGCATCGCGCGCGACCTCGCCGCAAGGGGCCTCGGCGCGCTCAAGGGCGTGCCCGGCTGGGGCGAGACCGTGCCGGGGACCTTCGAGAGCCCGGTCGCCGTGCGCCTCGAACTCGGTGACCGGGCGCAAGCCTGCCCGCTCTTCGCCGGGCGCTATGTCCGGGGGGTGAGCAACGGCCCGTCGCCGAAATGGGTCCAGGACCGCCTGCGCGCGGTGGGTCTGCGCCCGATCTCCGCGCTGGTCGATATCACCAACTATTTCACCCTGGACATGGGCCGCCCGCTGCATGTCTTCGATGCGGACAGGCTCGAGGGCGACGTGGTGGTGCGCACGGGCCGGGACGGCGAGGAGATCGACGCGCTGGACGGCCGCCGCTACACGGCCGACGCGGACATGACGCTCATATGCGACGAGGCGAAGGGCAACGCCTTTGGCGGCATCATGGGCGGCGAGGCGACGGGCTGCACGGAAGAGACGGTCAATGTCTTCCTCGAAAGCGCGCTGTTCGACCCGCTGCGCACCGCCGCCACGGGCCGCAGGATCGGCGTGCAGAGCGATGCGCGCTACCGCTTCGAGCGCGGCGTCGATCCGACCTCGGCCGTGGCCGGCATGGAAGCCGCCACGCGCATGATCCTCGACTTCTGCGGCGGCGAGGCGAGCCATCCGGTCGTGGCCGGCGGGGAGCCGGACTGGCGACGGCGTTACCGTTTCCGCCCGGAGCGGGTGGAAAGCCTGGGCGGCGTTGCCGTGCCGGCGGCGCGGAGCGTCGAAATCCTGCGCGCACTCGGCTTCGGGGTCGAGGACCGGGACGGCGAAACGTCGGTCTCTCCGCCGCCCTGGCGGCCGGACATTCTCGGCGAGGCCGACCTTGTGGAGGAAGTGCTCCGGGTTCACGGCTTCGAGCACATTCCGGTGGCCGACTTCCCAGCCCCGACCGTGCTGCCGGCCCCGGCGCTCACCCGCGCGGCGGCGCGCGCGGCAAAGCTGCGCCGGGCGCTCGCGGCGGCCGGCATGGCCGAGGCCGTTACCTTCT
>JAPOZD010000223.1 GCA_026706245.1 Alphaproteobacteria bacterium | reverse complement strand
GCCGAGCCGGGCATTGGCTGTTTTGAGCGCCAGCGCTTCGCCGTCCTCTATGCCGATTTCGGCCTCGAAGTCGGCCCCGAGCCCGTATTCGTCAGCGACGGCGCGGAGATTGGCGGCGATGATGGCGCGCGGCCCCGGATTGATCGCAGGCTCGCCGACCGCGAGCGGCAGGCCGGGCAGGGTGACGGTGCCGACGCCGGGCCCCGCGCGGAAACGCACGCCCGAACCGGACGGCGCCGGATGCAGGCGGGCGCGCACGATGGCGCCGTGGGTCGCGTCCGGGTCGTCTCCGGCATCCTTCCGCACGCCGACCCACTCCCCGGTTTCGGCGAGCGGGAAGGAGGCTTTCAGGCCGCGCGGCAGGTCTATCGCAACCGGGTCCGGCAGCCGCCCCGTGAGCAGGCGCTCGCAGGCGGCCCGCGCCGCCGCCGCCGCGCAGGCCCCCGTCGTCCAGCCCCGCCGAAGCTCCGTCATGGCGGGAGTCTAACCCGGATTTCGCCGTTTATCTGCCCGGCTCGTTGTCCCGGCGAAGAGCGCCGCGGTCCGGCCTCAGGCGGGACGATTGGCCCGTCTGACGCTCGGGCTTCCGGTTCATCGACGAGCCGGTTGAAACGATCCATGTCGACGCCCGGCCTGAGCCTGAAGTCACGGGGGTTCACCCTCTGGCGAGGCAGCCCGGACAGGCCGCCGGCGCGCCGTCCGGGGCGGAGGCACCGTTCGCGGAATCCCCACCGGCGGGCGGGGCCTGTTGCAGCGGCGCGACACATTTGCCGGCCCGGCGGTCCCGCCGCTCTGAATCGGAAAACAGCGCCTTTTGCCGCCGCAGGGCGGCCACAGGAATTATGAACAATTTCAGCATAACGCCCCGCAACGGGGATTATGAGAAATTTCCTCATGACGACCGCGGCCGCCGGCGAGCTTACATGCGCCGGACTCATCGCCGCGGTGCCGGCCTTGGCGGCTGACATGCTGAGTCCGGGCGTTGACGGCTACATGGAGCAGTGGTTCGGATACGCCGACCGCAGCGACATGGACGAGGAAGGCGGCTGGGCCGCCCAGGCCAACAGCGAGACCGTCTTCAAGGGCTCGCTCGAATCCGACATGGGCCTGAAATACACCGTGTATGCACCTAACGGTGCTAACTATCTAACATAGCGTCGTTTTTCTCCCGAAAAACTGCAACTGAGGCACACTGGCCTGCCACTCGCGGTTCCCTGGCTGCAACTGGAACCGGGAGAACGGCATGACCAGGACTATCCTTACTGCGGCCCGCGTCGAGGCACTAAAGCCCCGCAAGACAACCCGCGACATCCGCGATGCCAAGCTCAGGGGCTTCAGCGTCCGCGTGTCGCCGGCGGCGAGCTACGTGAAGTTTGTGCGGGCGATGCCGCGTCGGGCGCGGTAGTCGACGTCCTGGAGGTCGGCGCGGATGCGCAGCTGGGCTTGGCGCAGATGGCCGAGATAGCTCTTGTGGTCGCGGTGCTCGGCTTCGTGCTCGATCATCATGGCAAGCCGGTCGTCGAAGCCGAGCTGGAGCATGCGGTCGATATTGGATTGTCGCAGCGTCATGGCGTGGTTCCCTTGTCGTTGCCGTAGCAGGAGCCGCCGCGGAGATTGTCGTGGCGGGAGATAGTCTCGCCGGCTTCTGCCCGGGGCCGGAGCAGCTCGGCCCGGCCCTGAGGCGGTCCCTGAGGAAGCCGGAAGAGAGGCGGTTCACATCGAGGGCTTCGGCGCAGAGCGCATCGAGACGCTTGGCGCCGTGGCCGTGGGCGAGGCGGATCATGCCCTGCATGGTGGCGAAGAAGGCCTGTTCGGGGAAGTCGCGCGAGGCGAAGCAGCGTTCCCACCGCATCGACCTGAAAGGCGAAAGCATGAGAAGGAAAAACGCCAGGCCTGACTTGACCCCGGCCGCTACCGCGGACAACGATCCCGACTGATCAAAACCAGGCGCCCGGAGCTGCGCTCAAGGCAGGCCGCGACTTACTGAAATCCACACATGTTCTTGCGCAGCCCGCCGAAGTAAGCCTCATCGGCCTCCAAAGGCCCCTAGAAGACGCTCTCGCGCTTGGCAAGCTCAAGCCGCAGCTGGTAGGCGACGAATCATGCGCTGCGTTGATTGATGCTCAGTAAGCATCCGCCAAAGACCGCAGGGTATGTCGGGTTGATTTTGTCTGCGACGTGGTGCTGATCGGGACGGATCAGGCGCGCGTGTCTGGCTATGCGGCGTGATCGTGCCGCTGGCTGTCCTGCCAATTCCATGGAAGGAGTTCGCCGAGCCGGCTCTGCGGCGTCTCTGCGATCCGGCGCAGGACATCGGCGAGCCAAGCCTGGGGATCGACATCGTTGAGCTTGGCGGTGCCGATGAGGGTATACATGGCTGCGGCGCGCCTGCCGCCGCGGTCGGAGCCGGCGAACAGCCACGATTTGCGGCCGAGGGCAATACCCCTGAGCGCTCTCTCAGCGGCATTATGCCGATATCGGCATAATGCCGCGCATGCCGATAACCGGTATGCGGTGCGAACGCCTCACCTTCATGCGGGCCTGGTGATGTGGGAGTTAGGGCTTGGAATGAGACGAAGGGAATTTCTCATTGGGGCCCTCAGCAGAGATTCTCACCAACGCCAGGGTTGAAGTGTTGCCGGCGCGTGGCGGCTATCGTCGTCGCTGGCCGGCTTCGGTGAAGGCGCGGATTGTTGCCGAGACATTGGAGGAAGGCGCGACGGTCGCCGGGGTCGCGCGTCGCTACGAGATCAACTCGAACCAGCTGTCGGAATGGCGCCGCCAAGCGCGGAAGGGCCTTCTGGTGTTGCCGGCGCTGGAGGGCGAGGTGGGTTTTGCTCCGGTGGTCTTGCGCCAGGATGAGCGTCGGGTTCCGACGTCGGGCAGCGAGCGCCTGGAGGTGATCCAGGACCGGGTGACGCTCCGTCTGGACGCCGCCACGCCGGCTTGCCGGATCGCAGAGATCGTGTCCGCGCTGAACGCCTCGGCATGATCTTCCCTTCGAACCGGATCCGGATCGTGGTCGCGACGAAGCCCGTGGACTTCAGGAAGTAGCACGACGGCCTTGTCGCGCATGTGAAGAGCGTATTGCGCAAGGACCCGTTCACGGGAACGGTCTTCGCGTTCCGTACGAAACGAGCTGACAGGCTGAAGCTGATTTACTGGGACGGGACAGGCCTGGTGATGGTCTACAAGCGTCTGGAGGACCAGGGCTTCGTGTGGCCGGCGATCCGCGACGGGGTGATGTCGCTGAACCATGCGCAGTTCGAGGCGCTGTTCTCCGGGCTGGACTGGCGGCGTGTGCGGGCGCTGTCGGCGCGTCGCCCGGCTGAGGCCGAATGACTCACCGGGCGGATCGGGGCGTGCCGCGTCCCGACACTGTGTTACCAGACTGGCCATGCCGGCCCTTGCGGAGATCGACCTCGGAACGCTGACGCCCGAACGGCGGGAAGCAGCGATGCAGGCAATCGCGGCGCTGGAGACGCTTCGCGCCGAGAACGAGACGCTGGCGGAAGAGAAGGCCTGTCTCGCGGGCGAGAACGAAGTTCTGACGGACCGCAACGGGGCTCAGGCGGAGCGCATCCGCCGTCTCGAACATCTGAACCTCGAACTGCTCCGTCTGCTGTATGGCAAGAGGTCGGAGAAGCTGTCGGCGGACGAACGCCAGCTGGCGTTCGAGGACCTGGAGAGCGCGGCGGCGGAGATCGAGGCAGCGGCCGCGCCGGAAGATCCCACGCCGGCCCAATCGCCGAAGCGTCCTCGCCCGGCGCGCAATATCGGCCACTTGCCGGAGCATCTGGAGCGGATCGAGCAGGTGATCGAGCCGGAAAGCACGCTCTGTCCCTGCGGCTGTGGGGAGATGGTGAAAATCGGCGAGGACCGCACGGAACGCCTGGACATCGTGCCGGCCCAGCTTCGGGTAATCGTCACGATACGGCCGAAATACGCCTGCCGGGCCTGCGAACAGGGCGTCACCCAAGCGCCGGCGCCGGCCCGGCTGATCGAGGGCGGGCTGCCGACTGAAGGCGCGATCGCCCATGTGCTCGTCTCCAAATACCTGGACCATTGCCCGTTGCACCGGCAGGCGCAGGTCTATGCCCGTTCCGGCCTCGATCTGGACCGCTCGACGCTGGCCGGCTGGGTCGGCAGGGCCTCGTTCCATCTGAAGCCAGTGGCCGACCGGCTGGCGGCGCACCTCAAGCGCTCTTCGAAGCTCTTCATGGACGAGACCCGGGCGCCGGTGCTCGATCCGGGCCGCGGCAGGACGAAGACCGGCTGGCTATGGGCGCTCGCTCGCGACGACCGCGCCTGGAGCGGGCCCGATCCGCCGGGCGTGGTCTACTTCTATGCGCCCGGGCGCGGCGGTGAACATGCCGAGCGGTTCCTCGACGGCTTCGACGGCATCCTCCAGGTGGACGGCTATGCCGGCTACAACCGGCTGACCGGCCGCACCCGCAAGGGCGGCGCGCCGATACGGCTGGCTTACTGCTGGTCCCACGCGAGGCGCCGCCTGCGCGAGATCTACGACAGCAGCGGCTCCGAAATCGCGGCCGAGGGCCTGCGCCGGATCGCTGAGCTCTACGCCATCGAGGCCGACATCCGCGGCAGCCCGCCCGAGCAGCGTCTCGCAGAACGGCAGGCGCGGTCCGCGCCCCTGGTCGAGGCCTTCGGCGAATGGCTGAAGCAGCAGCGCGCCCGCATCTCGCCCAAGTCCCGCCTCGGCGAGAAACTCGCCTATGTCGCCCGCCACTGGGACGGCCTCCGGCTGTTCCTCGCCGACGGCCGCGTCGAGATGGACAGCAATGCCGTCGAGAACCTCGCCCGGCCGATTGCCCTTACAAGAAAAAACGCGCTCTTCGCGGGCCACGACGAAGGTGCAGTCGCCTGGGGCCGGATCGCTTCACTCACCCAGACGGCCAGGTTGAACGGTATCGAGCCCTTCGCATGGCTCAAGGCCACCCTTGAAGCAATCGCGGCCGGCCATCCCAACGACCGCCTCGACGACCTGCTCCCGTGGAACTTCAAGCCGCCGTCAAGCTGAAATCCGGGTGACTCGCCCGCATCGCTTACACTCTAGTCGCCTATGTGATCTCTTGGGGCTTCCGAACCAGTCGGATGACGAAGCCTGCAAGGCCGGAACTGTCGCCATTTGCGCGTCAAGTCGCAAAGTTGCGCTATCGCGCGATGCGCGAGCGGTTAGGCAATCCGCAATTCGAAATCTGGAGCTTCGCGCATATCGACGACCTGCGAACCCAAGCCGAACGTGATAACGGATCGCGATAAGAAAAAGGCAATGAGGCACCGAAGCGCCCCAAAGCCTCCATGGCGGATTCTGGCCTTTGCCCGGGCTATGTCAAGCACCGCATAAGGGCCTTCCTGGGAGGCCATGAGGCGTCCAGGAAGCAGCGCCTCCGACCTGTTCCGCCTGCCTGGATCCGGTACGCGGCCGTTCTGTCCGCAAGGGGATCGCCTTGCGGACAATGCCGGCCGGAACCCCGATCCCCGCAAAACCGGGGCGCAGCCTGTCTCATATGACTGGTACGGAAAGAATTGCAGAAGCGGGACCCTATCCGTACACTTTCACCATGACGGCAACCCTCATCGGATACGCGCGCTGCTCCACCGACAGGCAGGATCTGGCCGCGCAGCGCCAAGCGCTGCTGGAGCTGGGCGTGGCCGAGGAGCGCATCTACACCGATCACGGCCTCACCGGCACGACCCGCGCCCGGCCCGGCCTCGACCAGGCCCTCGCCGCCGTGCGCGAAGGCGACACCCTGGTCGTGCCGAAACTCGACCGGCTGGCAAGGTCCGTTCCGGACGCGCGCGCCATTGCCGAACGGCTGCAGGAAAGAGGCGTGAAGCTGGCCCTCGGCCGGGCGCTCCACGATCCGGCCGACCCGATGGGAAAGATGTTCTTCAACATCCTCGCCACCTTCGCCGAGTTCGAGGCCGACCTCATCCGCATGCGTACCCGCGAGGGCATGGCCATTGCCCGAGCCAGGGGGAAACTGCGCGGCAAGCAGCCCAAACTGTCCGAAAAGCAGCAGCGGGAGCTATGCCGCATGCATGCCACCGGCGAGTACTCCGTAAGCGATCTCGCCGAACTCTTCTCCGTCTCGAGACCGACCGTCTATCGAACGCTCAATCGGCGACAGTCGCCTTAGCTACGATCCTGCCCCCTGCCGGCTTCTCCGGTCTGGCGCGGGGCCGTCATGGCGCCGCCGTACGCTCCCGGTAGAGCTTCGCCAGTCGGTTCTTTTCGCGTGCGATCTGCGCCAGCCGGGCGCGGTTGGC
>JAPOZD010000299.1 GCA_026706245.1 Alphaproteobacteria bacterium | reverse complement strand
GTGCAATACGGCGTGCGCCGCCAGGACAGCCGGATCGACTTAGCCGAGATCGCCCGACTTGCGGACGAGCGCCGGCCCGCGCTCATCATCGCCGGCGGCTCGGCCTATCCGCGCGAGATCGACTTCCGCCGCTTCCGCGAGATCGCGGACGCCTCGGGCGCGAAGTTCATGGTCGATATGGCGCATTTCGCCGGGCTGGTGGCGGCGGGCGTGCATCCGAGCCCGCTGCCCTGGGCCGACATCGTCACCACCACCACGCACAAGACGCTGCGCGGCCCGCGCGGCGGCATGATCCTCACCAACGACGAGAGCCTCGGCCGGCGGATCGACTCCGCCGTGTTCCCCGGCCTCCAGGGCGGGCCGCTGATGCACGCCATCGCCGCCAAGGCGGTCGCCTTCGGCGAGGCGCTGCAGCCGGCGTTCCGCGACTATGCCGAGGCCGTGGTCGCCAATGCCCGCGCGCTCGCGGAGACCTTGCAGGAAGGCGGACTGGAGATCGTCTCGGGCGGCACCGACACGCATCTCCTGCTGGTGGATCTGCGCCCGCTCGGCCAGACCGGCAATGTCGCGGAGAAGGCGCTGGAGCGCGCGCGCATCACCTGCAACAAGAACGGCATCCCCTTCGACCCGGAGAAGCCGACCGTGACCTCCGGCCTGCGCCTCGGCTCGCCGGCGGCGACCACGCGGGGCTTCGACGAGGAGGCGTTCCGGGAAGTCGGGCGGCTCATTCACGAGGTGCTGAAGGGCGGCGAGGCGGCGGAGGCGCGCGTAGCGGCGAAGGTCGAGGCGCTGCTGGCGCGCTTCCCGATCTACGGGCGGCGCGCGGGGGAGGCAGCGCCATGAGGTGCCCGTTCTGCGCCCATGAAGACACGCAGGTGAAGGACAGCAGGCCGACGGAGGACAACGCCGTCATCCGCCGGCGCCGCTCCTGCCCCGCCTGCAATGCGCGCTTCACCACCTTCGAGCGGGTGCAACTGCGCGACCTCACCATCCTCAAGTCGAGCGGCAGGCGCGAAACTTTCGACCGCGACAAGCTGAAGCGCTCCGTCGCGATCGCGCTGCGCAAGCGGCCCGTGAACGACGACCGGCTGGAGCGCATGATCTCCAGCCTCGTGCGCCAGCTCGAAGCCTCGGGGCAGAGCGAGTTCCCTTCCGACCGGCTTGGCGAAATGGTGATGGAGATGCTCGCCGACCTCGACCAGGTCGCCTATGTCCGCTTCGCCTCCGTTTACCGGGATTTCCGGGAGGCCAGGGATTTCGAGGAATTTGTCGGGCAGCTCGCCGAGCAGGATGACGACGGACGTTCGCAGCGTTGACGAGGCGCATATGGGCGCTGCGCTCGCGCTTGGCCGTCGGGGCCTGGGCCTGGTCTGGCCCAACCCGGCGGTCGGCTGCGTGATCGCGCACGGGCCCCGCGTCGTCGCGCGGGGCTGGACGCAGCCGGGGGGCCGGCCCCATGCCGAAGCCGAGGCGCTGGCCCGCGCGGGCGAAGCCGCCGGGGGCGCCACCTGCTATGTGACGCTGGAGCCGTGCAGCCATCACGGCCGCACGCCGCCCTGCGCGGAGGCGCTCATCGAGGCCGACCTCGCCCGCGTGGTCGCCGCAACCGGGGACCCGGACCCGCGCGTCGCCGGGCGGGGCTTTGCCCGGCTCAAGGCGGCGGGCATCGCGGTGGAAACGGGCCTCGGCGAGGCGGAGGCGCGGTTCGACAATGAGGGCTTCCTCACCCGCACCGCGTCCGGCCGGCCGCTGGTCGCGCTCAAGACCGCGACGACCCTGGACGGCCGGATCGCGGCCCCGGGCGGCGAGAGCCGCTGGATCACCGGCCCGGCGGCCCGCGCGGCCGCGCACAGGCTCAGGGCAGGCTACGATGCCATCATGGTGGGCGCCCGTACCGCGCTTCTCGACAATCCGCGCCTCGACTGCCGGTTGGACGGGCTGCAGGACCGCTCGCCGCTCCGCATCGTGGCGGACGGCAATCTCGGCCTGCCGCCGACGCATCGTCTCGTCGCCGACGGCCCGCCCTGCTGGGCGCTCTGCCGGGAGGATGCCGACCGGGACCGGGCCAGCCGGCTGGAGGACGCCGGCGTCCGGCTCATCCGCGTGCCGGTGGGCGAGGACGGGCGGATGGACCTGGCGGCCGGCTTCCGGCGGCTCGGCGAGGCCGGGCTGACGCGCCTGTTGGTGGAGGGCGGCGGCTTGCTGGCGGCGGCGCTTTTGAAGGCGGACCTCGTGGACCGGATACACTGGTTCCGCGCGCCCGCCGTCATGGGCGGGGACGGCCTGCCGGCCGTGGCGGCGCTGGACGTGGAGCACCCCGGCGACGCCCCGCGCTTCAGCCTTCACGCGCGGCGCGAGGCCGGCGGCGACATCTGGGAGGTCTGGCGGCGATGTTCACCGGAATAGTCACCGATATCGGGCGCGTCGAGGCCGTCGAACGCCACGGCGACACCCGTTTCGGGATCGCGACCGCCTGGGACACTTCGGGAATCGCGCTCGGCGCCTCGATCGCGTGCTCGGGGGCCTGCCTGACGGTCGTGGCCGTCCGGCCGGGCGTCTTCGCCGTCGTGGCCTCGGCCGAGACGCTTGCCTGCACCACGCTCGGCGGCTGGCGGGAGGGAAGCGCGGTCAACCTCGAACGCGCGCTTTGCGTCGGCGACGAGCTTGGCGGGCATATCGTGTCCGGCCATGTGGATGGCGTCGCCAGGACCGTCTCGCGCCGCCCGGAAGGGGACAGCGTGCGCTTCACCTTCGAGGCCCCGGAGGCACTAGCCCGCTTCGTCGCCTCCAAGGGGTCGGTCGCGCTCGACGGCGTGTCGCTCACGGTCAACGAGGTGGACGGCGCGCGCTTCGGCGTCAACATCATCCCGCACACCCTCGCGCACACAACGCTCGGCGAACTTCAGCCCGGAGACGCGGTCAACATGGAAATCGACATGCTGGCGCGCTACCTTGCCCGGCAATTGGAGGAACTGGGCCGTGGCAAGTAATCTCGACGGGCTCATGCGGGCGCCGGCACCGCGCACGACGGACGACCTCGGTTATCTCTCGTCCATCGAGGAGATCATCGAGGAAGCCCGCAACGGGCGCATGTTCATCCTCGTCGATGACGAGGACCGCGAGAACGAGGGCGACCTCGTGATCCCGGCGCAGATGGCGACGCCGGACGCGATCAACTTCATGGCGAAATACGGGCGCGGCCTTATCTGCCTGGCGCTCACCCCG
This sequence comes from Alphaproteobacteria bacterium, assembly GCA_026706245.1. GTDB lineage: Bacteria > Pseudomonadota > Alphaproteobacteria > Bin95 > Bin95 > Bin95. The sequence goes on along the minus strand of JAPOZD010000299.1, from coordinate 3,099 downwards.
GCGCGGGTGAAGGAGCTCCGCCTGCCGCTGATGCCGCGCGAGAACGAGCAGCGCCAGTCCACCGCCTTCACCGTTTCCATCGAGGCGAAGGAAGGCGTGACCACCGGCATTTCCGCCCCGGACCGGGCGCGCACCATTGCGGTCGCCATCGACCCGGACCGGGACGGCGGCGATCTCTCCACGCCGGGCCATGTCTTTCCGCTGGAAGCGCGCGAGGGCGGCGTGCTGGTGCGCGCCGGCCACACCGAGGCCGCCGTCGATATCGCGCGCCTCGCCGGGCTCAACCCGGCCGGCGTGATCTGCGAGATCATGGCCGATGACGGCACCATGGCGCGGCTGCCGGACCTCATTCCCTTCGCCCAGTTCCACAACCTCAGGATCGGCGCCATCGAGGACCTGATCGCCTGGCGCCGGCGGCAAGACATTCTGGTCGAGCAGGTTATCGAGTCGGAGTTCGAAAGCCGCTACGGAGGGCATTTCAGGCTCATCATTTACCGCAACAAGATCGACGGGGTGGAGCACCAGGTGCTCGTGAAGGGCGAGCTTTCGGGCGACGAGCCGGTGCTCGTCCGCGCGCACGCCTTCAACATTCTCGAAGACGTGCTGGGCGACCAGCACCGGGGGCGCGGCGGCGAGCTGCAGCGCTCCATGATGGCCATCGGCCAGGAGGGCCGGGGCGTGGTGATGCTGCTGCGCGAACGCCACTCGGCGCTGCTCTCGGCGCGGATCAAGGCCGAACTCGACAGCCGCGAGACACGGGGCCGGCCGCCGCTGCGCGACTACGGTGTCGGCGCGCAGATCCTGCGCGACCTCGGCGTCGTCAACATGATCCTGCTGTCCGACAGCGACCGGCATATTGTCGGCCTCGACGGCTACGACCTGCATATTGCCGGCCGGCGCCCGATTCCCAAGGAGGAGAGCCTGTGGCCCACATCATGATGGTCGTCGCGCCCTATTACGAGGACATCTGCGACGAGATGATTGCCGGGGCCGGCGCCGTTATCGAGGAGGCCGGCCACAGTTGGGACCGCTACGAGGTCGCCGGCGCGTTCGAGCTTCCGGTCGCGATCTCGATTGCGCTCGATTCGCCGAAGCGCTTCGACGGCTTTGTCGCCATCGGCTGCGTCATTCGCGGCGAGACGAGCCATTACGACCATCTCTGCGCGGAGGTGAGCCGGGCGCTGCAAACGCTGGCGGTGGAGCGCAAGCTGGCGCTCGGCTTCGGCCTCCTCACCTGCGAGAACGGCGACCAGGCGCGCGTCCGCGCCAGCGTTTCCGGCAAGAACAAGGGCGCCGAGGCGGCCCATGCCTGCCTCAAGACCATCGTGCTGAAACAGGCGCTCGGGCGGGCGGATTGACGGCGGCCGAGCGCGAGTCCGGGCCCCGGGAGGCCGAAGACGCCGGGGAGGCGCCTCCGAGCCGGCGGCGGCTTGCGCGCCTCGCCGCCCTCCAGGCGCTCTACCAGGCGGAGATGAACCGCGAGTCGGCGGAAGCGGTATCCGCCCAGTTCCTGCGCTACCGCCTCGGCCAGGACATCGAGGGCATCAGGCTCGACGCCGACCGGCGCTTCTTCGACCGCCTGCTCCGGTCCGTGGCCGAGCATCGGCGCGACATCGACAGCGCGGTCTCGGCGGCGCTCGCCAAGGGCAACGGACTCGGGCGGCTGGAGCCGGTGCTCCGCGCCGCACTCAGGCTGGGGGCAGCCGAACTGCTCTATCAGCCCGATGTCCCGCCCCGCGTCACGATCCGCGAATATACGGACCTTGTGGGCGATTTCTTCGACGAGCCGCAGGCCCGGTTCGCGACCGCCGTGTTCGACCGGATCGCCCACAGCACGCGGCCCGGCGAACTCGACGGCCCGGCGGCATGAGCCGGTCGGGCGAATTCGAGCTGATCCGCCGTTTCCTGGCGCCGCTCGCGACCGCCGCCGGCGCGGGCGGCCTCGAAGACGACGCCGCGCTCATCGATGCGCCGGAAGGCCGGCGGCTGGTCGTCACCACGGACAGCATGGTCGAGGGCGTGCATTTCCCCGGCGACGGCCCGCCCGGCCTGATCGCGCGGCGGCTCCTGAGGACCAACCTTTCCGACCTCGCCGCCATGGCCGCCCGGCCGGAAGGCTACCTGCTCAATCTCGCGCTGCCCGGGCGGATCGACGACCCCTGGCTGGAAGGCTTCGCAGCCGGCCTCGCCGCGGACCAGGAAGCGTTCGGCCTCTCGCTTTTCGGCGGCGACACGGTGGCGACGCCGGGCGCGCTCACGCTCACCGTTACCGCCTTCGGCTCGGCAACCGCCCCGGTTCGCCGCTCCGGCGCAAGGCCCGGCGACCGCGTGTTCGTCACCGGGCCCGTCGGCGACGGGCAATTCGGGCTGAAGGCCGTCCGGGGCGAGCTCGACGCGCCACGCCTGGCGGAACGCTACTGGCTGCCCACGCCGCGTTTCGGCGCGGCCGAGGGCGCAACGGCCGCGGCCGACATCTCCGACGGGCTCATTGCCGATCTCGGCCATATCTGCCACGCCTCGGGCGTCGGCGCCGTCATCGACCTCGAGGCGGTGCCACTCTCGCCGGAGGTGGCCGCGCTCGGCGCCGGCGCCCGGCTGGAGGCGCTGACCGGCGGCGACGATTACGAGCTGGTCTTCACCGCGCGCGAGAGCGCGGCCATCCCCGTCGGGCGCATCGTTGTGGGCGAGGGCGTGACGGTCCTCGACGCGGCGGGAGAGCCGGTCCCGCTCGCGCGGCAAGGCTACACGCATGATTGACGCGGCGGCGCCGGAAATGCTCGCCCTCGTCGCCGTCGCTTTCCTGATCGCCGCTTTCGTAAAGGGGGCGACCGGGCTCGGCTTCTCCACCTGCGCGCTCCCGCTGCTGGCGCTCTCCATCGGCATACGCGAGGCGCTGCCGCTGGTGCTGGCGCCGTCGATTGCGAGCAACCTGCTGGTGATGCGCGGGGCGGGCCATTTCCGCGAGACGGTGCGGCGGTTCTGGCCGCTCTGCCTGGCGGTGCTGCCGGGCATTGCGCTCGGCGTCATGCTTCTGGTCTGGGTCGATCCGCTGGCCGCCGGGGCCGTGCTCGGAGCGGTGCTTGCGGGCTATGCCGCCTT
>JAPOZD010000205.1 GCA_026706245.1 Alphaproteobacteria bacterium | reverse complement strand
CACCGCCCCCGACGAAGAACTCGACACGGCCCTGGTCCGGCTGGGCGCCGAGGCTCCGGACGGAGACAGGCGGAACCGCGCCCGCCGTCTGTTCGCCCGCACGGTCGATGCGCCGGTCGGGCTTCGCATCGACACGATCCACGCCTTCTGCCAGAGCCTGCTCGGGTGCTTCCCCATCGAGGCCGGCGTGTCGCCCTGGTTCCAGCTTGCCGACGAACGCGAGGCGCTGACCCGGCAGGCGAACGCCCGCGACGCCGTGCTGGAGCGGCGCGGAGACGGAATGGAAGCCGTAGCCGCCGAAATCGCCGATAACCTGTCGGAATACAATATCCGCGCCTTCATCGCCGAATTGCTGCGCAATCGCAGCGCCTTCGGGCCGGGGGCGCTGGCCGCGCTGGAGGCGGGGCTGGTCCTGCCCGAGGTTCCCGAACGCACGAAGAAGGCGACAAAGGCGCTCCGGGAGGCGGCGTCGATTCTCGCGGGCGGAACGAAGACCGACAAGGAACACGCGGAACGCCTCCAGGCCTGGGCGGGAACCGAAGACCTCTCCGACGACGACATCGAGGAGGTGCGCAAGGTCTTCTACAAGTCGAACGGCGAGCCGCGCGAGGAACTCGGCACGAAGCATCTTGCCGGCGGCGAACGCCTGCCGGGCCTGCTGGACGAGGAATGCGAGCGGATCGAGCGCATGCGCGCGCGCCGCAAGATCGAGGCCACGCTCAACGCCTCCAGGGCGGCGCTGGCGCTGGGCGAAGCCGTGGACGGCGAATACCGGCGGTCCAAGGGCCGGGCCGGCCTGCTCGACTATGACGACCTGATCGAACACGCGCTCGGCCTCCTGCAGAGCTACTCCGCCGCCTGGGTGCATTACAAGCTCGACCGGGGCATCGACCATGTGCTGATCGACGAGGCGCAGGACACGAGCCCCTCGCAATGGGGGCTCGTCGAAGCGCTGACGCAGGAGTTCTTCGCCGGCGAGGGCGCGGGCGAGGAGGCGCGCACCCTCTTCGCCGTCGGCGACCCCAAGCAGTCCATTTACCGCTTCCAGGGCGCGGAGCCGAAGAAATTCGGGGACATGCGCGAGACATTCCGCACACGGGCGGAGGGAGCCGGCCGGCGCTGGGAAGACGTGCCGCTGGAGGTCTCCTTCCGCGCGGCTCCGGTGCTTCTGGAAGCGGTTGACGCGGTGTTCGCCGGCGAACACGGCCTCGGCCTCGAAGGCCCGGCGCCCCGCCACCGGGCGAGCCGCGCCGGGGCGGGCGGGCGCGTCGAGATCTGGCCGCTCGAAATCGGCGAAAAGGAAGAGCCGGGAGACCCGTTCGAGCCGCCCACTCGATATTCCCGCGAGGATGCGGCCGAGACCGCGCTTGCCGACCGGGTGGCCGGGCGCATTGCAGGCTGGCTGGAGCAGGGCGAGCCGGTGGCGCCCGGCGGGCGGCCGATGCGCGCGGGCGACATCATGATCCTGCTGCCGCGCCGCTCGGGCCGCGCCTTCATCCCGCGCGTCATCGCATCGCTGAAGCAGGCGGGCGTGCCCTTCGCCGGCATCGACCGGATGACGCTCGCCGAGGAGCTTGCGGTCATGGACCTCGCGGCCATCGGTGATTTCGTCCTGCTGCCGGAGGATGACCTGACGCTCGCAACGGTTCTCAAGGGGCCGCTGTTCGGCTTCGACGACGGGGCGCTGTTCGAGCTTGCCCGCGGACGCAAGGGGACGCTCTGGGCCGCGCTCGGCAAGCGCCGGGACACGGAGCGGTTCGGCCTCTGCTTCGAGGCGCTGAGCGCACTGCTCGGCAAGGCGGATTATGTCGGCGTCCACGCTTTCTTCGCCGACCTGCTGGCGGAAGGCGGCCTGCGCCGCAGAATCGCGGCCCGGCTCGGCGAAGAGGCAAACGACCCGATAGACGAGTTCCTGAACGCCGCGCTCGACTATGAGCGCCGCCATGCCTCCAGCCTGCAGGGCTTCCTGCAATGGCTCAGGAGCGGCGAGGCGGAGGTGAAGCGCCAACTCGACCAGAGGGGCCGCAACGAGGTGCGGGTCAGCACCGTCCACGGCGCCAAGGGGCTGGAGGCGGCGGTGGTCATCCTGCCGGACACCGCCGCCGCCCCTGCCCATCCGAGCCGCCGCCAGGCGCTCTACCGCGACGGCGGCCTGCTGCTCTGGCCGCCCTCCACGAACAGGGACCGGATCGATCCGGTATCCGAAGCGCTGCTGGAAAGGGTCGAGAAGGAGGAAGAGGAAGAACACCGCCGCCTGCTCTATGTCGCCATGACGCGCGCGGCTGACCGGCTGGTGGTCTGCGGGTGGAGCAACAGCGGCCGGAAACTGCCGGACGATTGCTGGTACAACGTCCTCTGGCGAGGGCTCCGGGACAGCATGACCGTCGAGCGGAACCCGGACTGGCCGGAACCGGACGAGGACGAAGACATCCCGGACTGGCTCCGGGAACTGCCTCGCCAATTGGCGGTCATGGAGCGGCGCGCAACGGAAGCGGAAGCCGAACGGCCGGCTGCGGACCGCGAGCTTCTCCCTCCCCTGCCGGACTGGGCCCGCGCGCCGGTTGCGGCGGAGCCGGTCCCGCCCTCCGGCGACGACGGGGAGGCGTTCGCCCCCGCCTCCCCGCTTCGCGGCGGGTCGGCCGGGCGTTTCCGGCGGGGCCGGGCGATCCACAAGCTGCTGGAACTGCTGCCGGAGATCGCGCCCGAACGGCGCCTCGAAACTGCGCGCCGGTTCCTCGCGGCGGACCCGGAACTGGCCACCGGGGCAGAAGCGGCGGCGCGCGAGGTGATGGCCGTGCTCGACGATCCCGCCTTCAGCCGCGTGTTCGGTCCCGGCAGCCGCGCGGAAGCGCCGCTGGTGGGGCGAATCGGCGGCGAGATCGTGAGCGCGCGGATCGACCGGCTGGCGCTTTTGCCGGAGGAAACGCTGATCGTCGATTTCAAGAGCGGGCGCGCCCCGCCCGCCGGTCCTGCGGAGGCTCCGGCGGCCTATCTGCGGCAATTGGCGCGCTATGTCGCGCTCTTGCGGCAGATGCGGCCCGACCGGCCGGTCCGCGCCGCCCTGCTCTGGACCGAGGCGCCCCTGCTGATGCCGATTCCCGAAAGCTGCCTTGCGCCATATATGCCTTGACGGCCCGGCGCTTTGCGGCCACTTGAAGGCGAAAGGCGGATGACTTCTCGGGAGGGACGGGAATGGCCACGCGGCACACGACGGATGCGAGTTTCGACGAGGACGTAAGGCAGGCGGCCAAGCCCGTCGTGGTCGATTTCTGGGCCGAGTGGTGCGGCCCCTGCAAGCAGATCGCGCCCTTCCTCGAGGACATCGCGGCGGAGATGGAAGAACGTCTCGACGTCGTGAAGCTCGACATCGACGACAACCCGAAGACCCCGGGCGAACTGGGCGTCCGCGGTATCCCGACGCTCATGGTGTTCCGCGACGGCGAAATGGTCGCCCAGCGCGTCGGCGCCATGCCCAAGAGCGCGCTGAAACAGTGGCTCGACTCAGTCGTCTGACCGCGAGGCAAGCACCGCGCCGGCGAGGTAGAGCGAGCCGGCGATCAGCACGGGCCTGACGCCACCAAGGCGTGCGAGCGCCGTTTCCACATCCGCCGCCGCCGCCGCGTCCATGCCGGCGGCGCGCGCCGCTTCCGCCAGCGCCTCGGCGGGCACGGAGGCGGCGCTGCCGGGCACGGGCACCGTCACGGTCCGCTCGACATGCGGCGCCAGCTCGGCGAGGAAGCGGCCGCGGTCCTTGGTGTCGAGCATCCCCACCACGAGGTCGAAACGCTTCGCCCGCCCTGCCAGCCACTCGGCCAGCACCTGCCCCGCCGCCGGGTTGTGGCCGCCGTCGAGCCAGACTTCGGGCGTCTCCGAAAGCCGCTGGAGCCGGGCCGGCCAGTGCGCCGTTTCAAGGCCGCGAAGCAATGCCTCCTCCGGCAGCCCGAAACCTTCCAGGCAGGCGAGCGCGAGGCCGGCATTGCCCGCCTGGTGGGCGCCCTCGAGGCCGAGATTCGGCAGGGGAAGCGCCAGCCGGCGTCCGTAATACATGCCTTCCGAGACCCGCCAGTCGTCATGGACGGGCGCGCCCGCTTCCGCCGCCTTTGCCAGAATGACGGCCCTCGCCTCCTCTTCCTGCGGGGCGAGCGCCAGCGGGACGCCGGGCTTGATGATGCCGGCCTTCTCGGCGGCGATCTCCGCCAGCGTCTCGCCGAGGAACTGCGTGTGGTCGCGGGCGACCGGCGTGATCGCCGTCATGGCCGGGCGTTCAATGACATTGGTCGTGTCGAGCCGGCCGCCCAGCCCGACTTCCAGCAGCAGGACATCGGCGGGCGCGCGGGCAAAGGCGAGGAACGCCGCCGCCGTGGTGATCTCGAAGAAGGTGATCGGCCGGCCTTCATTGGCGCGTTCGCACTCCTCCAGCAGCGCCATAAGCTCGCCGTCGGGCAGCATCGCCCCGGCCACGGCGATGCGCTCGTTGAACCGCACCAGATGCGGGGAGGTATAGGCATGAACGCGCCGCCCGGCCGCCTCCAGCATGGCGCGCATGAAGGCGACGGTCGAACCCTTGCCGTTGGTGCCGGCGACGTGGATGACGGGCGGCAGCCGGCGCTCGGGGTTCCCCAGCCGCTCCAGTAGCCGCAGCACCCGGTCGAGCTTGAGGTCGATCAGTTTCGGATGCAGCGCCGTCAGCCGCGCCAGCACCGGGTCGAGCGCGCTCAACCCTCGATCTGCTCCCGGCCCGCCCCGTCGGAATCGTTCGCCGCCGTCGTCTCGACGATCTCCGGATTGGGCAGCATGACCGCGCCGTCGGCCTCGTCCGGCGGCGGTTTCGGCTGCATCAGCATCGATAGCAGGTTGCCGAGCGTGCCGCGCAGCTCGCGGCGATGCACCACCATGTCGATGATGCCGTGGTCGTGCAGATATTCCGCGCGCTGGAAGTTCTCGGGCAGGGTCTCGCGGATCGTCTGCTGGATGACCCGCTGCCCGGCAAAGCCGATCGCCGCGCCCGGCTCCGCAATGGCGACGTCCCCCAGCATGGCGAAGGAGGCCGAGACGCCGCCGGTGGTCGGGTCGGTCAACAGCACGATATAGGGCAGCCCCGCTTCCTTGACCTCGGAGACCGCAATCGTCGTGCGCGGCATCTGCATGAGCGACAGGATGCCTTCCTGCATCCGCGCGCCGCCCGACGCGGTGACCGCGATCAGCGCGGCGCGCTGCACCACCGCGAGCCTCGCCGCCGCCAGGAAGGCCTCGCCCACGGCAATCCCCATCGACCCGCCCATGAAGGCGAAATCGAGCAGCGCCGCCACTGCCGGCTGGTCGTCGATGGTGCCGTGCGCCACGCGCATGGCGTCCTTGGTCTTCAGCGTCGCCTGGGCATCCCGCAGCCGGTCGGTATAGCGTCGCCGGTCGCGGAACCTGAGCGGATCGACCGGCGCGTCCGGCAGCTCGATGGTCTCGTATATGCCGTGGTCGAACAACATCCCCAGGCGTTCCGCGGCGTCGAGGCGCATATGGTGGTCGCAATGCGGGCAGACATTGATCCGCTCGCGCAGCTCGCGGTGGAAGATCATCTGGCCGCAATTGTCGCATTGCAGCCAGAGGTTCTCCGGCACGTCCGTCTTGCGGACGAGGCTGCGCAGGCGCGGCCGGACGAATTCGGTAAGCCAGTTCATGCGCGCGCTCCCGCAACGCCGCCGGCAAGCTCGCGGGCGAGGGCGTCCACACGCTCCAGCATGTCCGGGCCGCCCGCGCCGATCTCGCGGACAAGGGCCGATCCGACGACGGCGCCGTCCGCGACGCGGGCGACGGCGCCCGCCTGCTCCGGGGTGTTGATGCCGAAACCGACCGCGACCGGCAGGTCGGTGAAGCGGCGCAGGCGCGCGACGGCAAACTCCACATCCGCCATGGTGGGCGAGCGCGTGCCCGTGATGCCGGCGATCGAGACGTAATAGACGAAGCCGTTGGCGCGTTCGAGCACGACAGGCAGGCGCTCCTCGTCCGTTGTCGGCGCGATCAGGCGCACGATGTCGAGGCCCGCGCGCTCGACGGGGCCGCGCAACTCGTCCTCCTCCTCGGGCGGCAGATCGACGGTAATCAGCCCGTCCACGCCCGCCGCCTTCGCATCCGCCGCAAAGCGCTCTGCGCCATAGCGGTATATCGGGTTGAAATAGCCCATGAGCACAATGGGCAACTCTTCCTCTTCGGCCCGGAAGGCCCGCACGAGGTCCAGAATCCGCCCCATGTTCATGCCGGCTGCAAGCGCGCGCGCGCCGCCTGCCTGGATCACCGGCCCGTCCGCCATCGGATCGGTAAAGGCGACGCCGATTTCCACCAGGTCGGCGCCGGC
>JAPOZD010000055.1 GCA_026706245.1 Alphaproteobacteria bacterium | reverse complement strand
GTGACCATCCTCGTCTTCGTCGGCGAGATGATCGAGGGCCGCCGCTCGACCGACGAGCTTGGCGGGGTGCTTCGCATCGGGCATCTCGCGGGCGAGGTCGCGAAGATCGACTTCTCGGCCTACCTGCATTTCATGGTGTTGTTGTCGATCAATCTCGGCCTCATCAACCTGTTCCCGATTCCGCTTCTGGACGGCGGGCATCTTGTCTTCTATGCAATTGAGGCCGTTCGGGGCCGTCCCCTCGGACAGAAGGCCCAGGAAATCGGGTTCAGGATCGGCCTGGGTCTGGTCGTGGCGTTGATGTTGTTCGTAACCTGGAATGACTTGGTTTATTTTCAGGTTGTGGCATTCTTGGAACGTGTCGTCGGATGACGCCGTCGATAGGGGATTCCATGAGCAGATGGCGAGTTGTGCTTGCCGCATGGATGCTGGCCGCCGCTATGGCGCTGCCGTCGGCGGTTGCTTATGCCCAGTCGGGCGGCGCCGTCCGCGACATTGAGGTTGTCGGCGCGCAGCGCGTGGACGCCGAAACCGTCCGTTCCTATATGCGCGTGCAGCCGGGCGACGCCCTGGGACCGAGAACCATCAGCGATGCCCTGAAGAGCCTGTTCGAAACCGGCTATTTCGCCGATGTCAGCATCGACATGCGCGGCGATGTCATGGTGGTGACGGTCGCGGAGAACCCGGTCGTCAACCGTATTGCGTTCGAGGGAAACAGGCGGATTGACGATGAGACGCTTGGGCCCGAAGTTCAGCTGAAACCGCGCCAGATCTTCACCCGTTCGGCGGCGGAACGGGACGTCAAGCGCATTCTCGAAATTTATCGGCGGTCCGGCCGCTTTGCGGCAAGCGTCGAGGCGAAGATTATCGAGCTTCCGCAGAACCGCGTGGATGTCGCCTTTGAAATCGACGAAGGAGAACAGACCCTTATCGAGAAGATCGTGTTCATCGGCAACGAGCAATTCAGCGACAGCGACCTGGTAGGCGAGATCAGTAGCAAGGAAGCAGCCTGGTATCGCTTTCTTTCGAATGACGATGTTTACGATCCGGATCGCGTGGCCTTCGATCGCGAACAGCTTCGCGCCTTCTATCTCTCCAACGGTTACGTCGATTTCCGGGTGGCCTCGGCAGTCGCCGAACTGACGCCGGACCGGGACGGCTTTATCCTGACTTTCACCGTGGAAGAAGGTCCGCAATACACCTTTGGCGCCATCTCGCTCGAAAACCGGTTGATCGACATTCCGGACTTCCGCCTGTCGTCCTTCCTCCAGCCTCGTACGGGTGAAATCTACGACAGGGAAAAGGTCCGTGAAACGGTGGACGATCTGGTCGATGCGGTAGGCGCTTCGGGATTTGCGTTTGTCGATGTCCAGCCGCGCTCGACAATCCGCAGGGAAGAACGGGAAGTCGATCTCGTGTTCCTCGTCGATGAAGGACCGAGAATTTACGTTGAACGCATCGACATCGAGGGAAACCTGCGCACGCTTGACCGGGTAATCCGGCGCGAATTCGGAATTGTGGAGGGAGACGCATACAGCCCTTCCAAGGTCGCCAGGGCAACCCGGCAGGTGCGCAATCTGGGTTATTTCAGGAAGGTCGATGTTTCGAACGAGCGGGGAAGCCAGCCGGACCGGACGCGCGTTACGGTCGAGGTGGAAGAGACGGCCACGGGCGAGTTCTCGATAGGCGCCGGCTATTCCAGCGAGAGCGGAGGGTTGCTGTCGCTGAGGCTTGCCGAACGCAACCTGCTCGGAAAGGGACAGACCCTGGCTCTGTCAACGACACTTGCCGAGGAGCAGAACCAGATCGAATTGTCTTTTACCGAACCGTATTTCCAAGACCAACCTCTTTCCGTGGGCGGCGATGTTTTCCGCGTCACGACAGACTATGACGATAGGATAATCAACGAAGAGGAATCGACTGGCGCCCGACTTAGAGTCGGATACAAACTATCGGAGAATTGGTACCAGAGATGGCGCTATACAATCAGCCAGAGAAGGACAGATTACGATGAAAGCCGAACGAATTTCGGAGACTCTGATACTCTGTTGTCGGCTGTTGGGCATGAAGTTGCGTACGACACGCGGGATAATCGATTCAACCCGACAACCGGACGCATCCTGAGTATCGGCAACGATCTGGCTGGCCTTGGAGGCGATACGCAATTCCTGCGCACGGACTTACGGGGCTCGCAATATTTCCCGATGTCGAAGAGCCCGCCCGTGACGCTGGCGCTGTCGGCGCGACTGGGCGCCATTCATGGCCTAGGCGACGATGTCGTCGGGAATGATCGCTACTTTCTTGGCGGCCGAAGCTTGCGGGGCTTTGCAAGTGGCGGCGTTGGCCCGAGGACGAGGCGCGGAGTGATGAGTGTTATCGGTGATGCGTCGTTAGGGGGTAACTATCTGGCGACAGCGTCGGCTGAGGCTATCTTTCCGGTCAGTTTCTCGGCGGAAGATCTGGGCCTTCAGGCCAGGCTGTTTGCCGAGTTCGGCACGCTCACCGGCATCGATACGAACCTGAAGAGCAACGAGTATTTCGACGACGCCTCGATACGCGGCTCGCTCGGCTTCGGGGTTTCCTGGACTACGCCGCTCGGGCCGCTTCGTCTCGATTTCGCCTGGCCCGTCATGAAGGAAGACTTCGACAAGGACGAAACGATCCTGTTCAGCATCGGGCACCAGTTCTGATGCGAAGGCTCATAGCGGTATGGCTGCTGTGCCTCTGCACGGCGCCGGCTCTGGCCGAGGTGCCGCAATCGGTCATCATTGTCGTCGATACCAACAGGATCATGCGCGAAGCCCGGGCGGCAGTCGAGATCGCCAGGCAGGTGGAAGCTCTGGGAGCGCGCTACGGAAACGACTTCAACGCTGCCGAGGCGCGCTTGCGACAGGAGGACGAGTCGCTGAAGGACCAGCGCGGTCTGCTCTCCAAGGAAGCCTACAAGGCCAGGGTGAAGGAGTTGCGCGAGCAGCTCATGAAACTTCGCAGCAACGCCCAGCGTCAACGGACCCTGCTGGACCGCGCGCGCGCCGAAGCGCTGCGCAAGGTCCAACTGCAGCTGCAGGACGTGGCGCGCGAACTGGCCGCGAAGCTCGGCGCGAATATCGTCGTGCAGAAGGCCGCCCTGGTATGGGCGGACGAGAACGCCCTGGAGTTCACCGAGGACGTTCTGAACCGCTTGAACGAGGTCCTGCCGAGTGTAACCATTGAAGTTTCGGAGTAAGCGGCGAAAGTCCCGGCGGTGGGCGGCGAGGGCATATGATTACTGACGACGCCGATATCGCAGAGATCGGCGAGGTGATGGCGACGATTCCCCATCGCTATCCCTTCCTCATGATCGATCGCGTAACCGAGATCCGGCTGGGCGAAAGCGCAGTCGGCATCAAGAATGTCTCCATCAACGAAATGCATTTCCAGGGGCATTTCCCGTCCAAGCCCGTCATGCCGGGCGTCCTGCTGGTCGAGGCGATGGCGCAGACGGCGGCCGTGCTCGTCGAGAAGACGATGGGCGAGCATGTGCGGGGCAAGCTGGTCTATTTCATGACCATCGACAATGCGCGCTTCCGCCGGCCGGTCGTGCCGGGCGACCAGGTGCGCGTGGAAGTCGCGGTTCGCCGCCACCGGGGCGCGGTGTGGCGGTTCCGGGGCGAAGCCAAGGTGGACGGGGTCCTCGCGGCGGAGGCCGAATACAGCGCAATGATCCAGGGGTTGTGATGGCGCGCTCCATACACCCGAGCGCCGTCGTCGAGGAGGGAGCGACGCTTGGCGAAGGCGTGCAGGTCGGGCCTTTCTGCCATGTAGGCGGAGAGGTCGAGCTGGCTGAAGGCTGTGTCCTCCACTCCCATGTCGCGGTAGCGGGGCGCACGGCGGTAGGCCCGCGCACGAGGATCTTTCCTTTCGCCTCGGTCGGACACCCGCCGCAGGACCTGAAATATGCGGGCGAGCCCTCGACGCTCGAAATCGGGGCGGACAATATCATTCGCGAACACGTCACGCTGAACCCGGGCACGAAGGGCGGCGGCATGCGCACCGTCGTTGGAGACCGGAACCTGTTCATGATGGGCGCGCATGTGGCGCACGACTGCCGGGTGGGCGACGGATGCGTGCTGGCGAACAACGCCACGCTTGGCGGGCATGTGGTCCTTGAGGACGGAGCTATCGTCGGCGGCCTCGCAGCCGTCCACCAGTTCGTCCGTGTCGGCGCCCATGCGATGATCGGCGGCTTGTCCGCCGTCGTGCAGGACGTCATTCCCTACGGCATGGTATTCGGCGACCGCGCGACGCTGCGGGGCCTCAACTGGATCGGCATGAAGCGCGCGGGAACCGACCGCAAGACCCTGGCGCGGCTGCGAAAGGCGTTCCGGCAACTGTTCGACGGCGAAGGCCCGATGGGCGAACGGCTCGACGCCGTTTCGGCGGAGCACGGAGCCGATCCCATGGTTCGCCGCATAGTCGAGTTCATGGCCGCTGAATCGGACCGTGGCCTCTGCCTGCCGGAAAGCTCCGGGGATGCAGCCTAAGCTGGCGATCGTCGCCGGCGGCGGATCGCTGCCGCTTGCACTGGCCGAAGCCTGCCGCAAAAGCGAACGGCCCTATTTTCTTCTCGGCTTGGAAGGATTCGCGGAGCCGGATCGGCTTGAGGGGCATCCGCACCGCTGGGGCCGGATCGGCGCGGTCGGCCGGGTCATCGAGACGGTTCTCGAAGAAGGAGCAGGCGAGGTGGCGTTTGCCGGCCATGTCCGCCGCCCGTCATTGGCGACGCTCAGGCCGGACCTCTTCACGGTTCGCCTGCTTGCCCGGACCGGCAGGAAGGCGCTGGGCGATGACGGGCTGATGCGGCTCGTGACAGAGGCGTTCGAAGGCAAGGGCCTCCGGGTGGTGGAGGTATCGTCCATCCTGGCGGACACATTGGCCCTGCCGGGTCCGCTCGGCGCCCTGGAGCCGGATGAAACCGCGCGCGAAGACATCCGTCGCGGCTTGGAAGTGGCCGAGGCGCTCGGACGCGCCGATGCGGGCCAGGCGGTGGTCGTGCAGCAGGGAATCGTGCTGGCGATAGAAGCGGCGGAAGGCACCGACCGGATGATCGCACGGGCCTCCTGCCTCAGGCGGGAAGGGCCGGGCGGGGTGCTGGTCAAGATGGCGAAACCCCAGCAGGACCGGCGCATGGACCTGCCGGTAATCGGCCCGGATACGGTCGAAGCCGCTGCCGCTGCCGGGCTGCGGGGGATTGCGGTCGAGGCCGGCGGCGTGCTGGTCCTGGACCGGAAAGCGGCGATCCGCAGCGCCGATGAAAGAGGGCTGTTCATCACCGGCGCGGAGCCCGGCGCCGCCAAAGCTCCGCGCCGGAAGGCATAGCGCGTCAGGCGGGCGTGAAGCAGGGCACCTTCTGGCCGCCTTCCGCTTCGACGAAGACCAGCCTGACCTTCATGCCGACGGCAAGGCTATTGAAGTCGCAATCGACGAAGTTCGTCATCACGGTGATGCCTTCGTCCAGCCGCACATAGCCGATGGCGTATTGGGGGTCGGCCCGGCGCATGATCGAATAGGTGTAGATCTCGCCGGTCCCCGCCGCCTCGACGGTCTCGACATTGCCGGAAAGCGTGAAGGGGCTGATCTTGCGGGGATACCAGAAGAACTTCCCGGTATCGCCGCAGCGGGGCAGCATCAGCCTGCCCTCGTTGCAGGCTTCCCAGAATTCCTGATGTTCGACATTGGCCGGCGGCGCCGGAATCTTGCGGGCGCTCATGCGTCGGCCCTCCCGAGAATCGTCGTGGAACTGCCCATGCGGGTGCCGAGCGAACCGCCGGTACCATGGGCGAGCGCGAGCCGGCAATCCTTCACCTGGACGGCGGGATGGGCCTCGTCGCGCAACTGGCGCACGGCCTCGAGCACCTTGGTGAGCCCGCCGCGGTTCATCGGGTGGTTGTTGCACAGGCCGCCGCCATCGGTGTTGAAGGGCAGCTTGCCGGTGCCCGCGATCAGGTTGCCGTCCGAAACGAAGGCGCCGCCCTTGCCCTTCTCGCAGAAGCCCAGGTCCTCGATCGTTTCCAGCACGGTGATCGTGAAGCTGTCATAGATGGACGCATAGTCGATATCGCCCGGGGCGACGCCGGCTTCCTCGAACGCCTGCGGGCCGGACCAGCGGGCGCCGGTATAGGTCAGGTCCACCTGGCCGGACATCAGGTTCTTCGGCGCTTCGCCGCAGCCGAGCACCTTGACGCAGTCGCGCTTGAGCGAGGCCGCGACCTCGGGCGCGACCACGACGAACGCGCCGCCGCCGTCGGAGATCACGCAGCAGTCGAGCCGGTGCAGTGGGTCCGAGATCATCGGCGAGGCCACCACCTCGTCCACTGTCACGACCTTGCGCAGCATGGCGTGTTCATTGTGCTGGGCATGGTGCGAAGCGGCGACCTTGATCCATGCAAGCTGTTCGCTG
>JAPOZD010000209.1 GCA_026706245.1 Alphaproteobacteria bacterium | reverse complement strand
GCCTGGTAGACGTCGCCGTCTCCCTCGTGGTGCTGGCCGCCCTGCCGCCGGATGCCGCGGCGCGCGCAACCATGATGATGCCGGAGGATGTGTCCGCGGCCATCGTCATGGCGCTCGCCCTGCCGCGCCGGGCCACGGTGTCCGAGATCGCCCTGGTCGCCACCGAACCCCGCGACCGGACGGAGGATGTCCGCGCCGCCATGGAGAAAACCGGCTGAGCGGCGCCCTGTCCGGCGGACATCCGCTTCGGGGCGCCTGCCGGGAGCGTCATGAAATGTCATGGAATGTCATGAGGCCCTGCGGGACGCCGTGCGATATGTCACGAAATGTCATGATCCGCATGCCCGCAGGGCATATGCAGTGATTGATTCGGGCATGGGTCTGCCGTTTGCCTCCTTCCTTCGCCTGCGAGGGGAACCGGGGTAGGAGGCCGTCTCTCGTCCCGCCAGCGCCTTGCCCGCTTCGCATTGCATGTTCGCTACCGTCGCCCGATGCGTCGCCCCCGCGAAGGCGGGGGCCCATCTCCGGGCCTCTCGACCTGCCCCGGCGGCGCAAACTGAGCGTTGCTGCAGGCGTCTGCCCCGCAACGGCTGGCTATGCGCGCCTCTACGTTCAGGGATGGGCCCCCGCCTTCGCGGGGGCGACGAAGAGGGCGGGGCGGCCCCCGCTTTCGCGAGGGCAGGCGAAGGGGGCAGAGCGAGGGGCAGCCGAGCCGGCGGGCGCGCTGGATGCCACCGGAAACCGATGTGTGAATCCGGTAGCCTGCAAGCGGGAGGGGAGAGTCCGGGCGTCCTGCCGACCTCCTCGAAGCTGTATCCGTCTGCCTCCTGCATGTCGTTTCCTCCATCGTGTTTCGTTCCACTCCGCTCCGTCCATCCCGTCGCCGGTTCGCCCCTGCGGCGGGACCCTGATTTGCGCGTATCGTGTGCGCGCGGGCGCCTGTCGGCGCCGGCGCGGTTCGCGCGCCTGATTGCCCGCGCCCGCTCGCGCACGCGAGCCGAACACAGGGCGCACTTCGTCCGTTGGCCGAATCAGAGGCTTTTTCGCGCCGGCGCCAACGCGAATGGGCAGGCGGCTCCGGATGCCGCTTCCGCCCAATATAGTCAATGATAAGAGCGAGTCAAGTAATTAAAGTAATTTTTCTTGAAATATAGAACATACAGTCACGCCGGAGAGGGCCGAATCGGCTCTGCGCCGCCGGTCCGCATGCGGGTTACGAGGGCGAGGACGACAATCAGGTTGGTGGCGTTGAACGCCGCCCCGACCAGGAAGGCGGGCGTGTAGCTGCCTGTCCAGTCGAAGAGGTAACCTGCCAGCCACCCGCCGAGCCCCATGGCGAGGGTGCCGAACAGCAGGACCACTCCCAGCCGCCGCCCGGCTTCGGCTGGCGGCAGATGCTCGCGGACGATCACCGGATAGCAGATGCTGATGCCCCCGTATCCGATCCCGAACAGGGCCGAGACGGCGTAGAGCGCGAGCATGCCATCCACCGCCGCGTATAGCAGCAGCGCTGCAGTCTGCAGGCCGGAGAACGCCAGCAGCGAGACGAGGCCGCCAACGCGGTCGACCAGCAGGGCGCCGCCTACAAACCGAACGACGGTGGCCGCCAGCAATGCGGTAGCGAGCATCTCCGCCGCCCGCGCCGTGGCATGGCCGAGATCGCTTGCATGCGCGACGAGATGCGCGACCGGCATCGCCATGGAGACGCAGCATCCGACGATGGCGAGGCAGAATGCGGTCTGGGTCGCGAAGGTGGACAGGGCGATTGTCCGCTGGCGGACCGCCGGCGTCCCTGATCGGGCCTCAGCACTGCGGCTTCGATCATCCGGGGACGATGCGTCTCGCGCCGGCATCCGGCGCCATAGCACGAGGCTGAGCGGCAGCGCGGTGACCAGGACGAAGACGCCGAACCCGAAGAAGGTGTCCCGCCAGCCTACGGTCTCGTTGAAATACCGAAACACGGGCGGCCAGACGGTGCCGCCGATGCTCTCCCCGGCCGTGACAAGGCCGACCGCGAGACCGCGCCGGTTCTCGAACCAGCGCATCGCGTTGATGGACAACGGCCCGTAAACGGTCGCGTAGCCGAGCAGCCCCATCATCGCGCCATAGACGAGGTAGAGTTGCCACTCCGAGTCGATGGTGCCGGCGAGTGCTGCGCCCGCGCCCAGCATGGTCATGCCGAGCAGGCTGACCGGTCCCGCTCCGGCGCGGTCATACCAGTAGCCCATGGCGATGCCGCCGATCCCGGTGCCGGCGAAGAACAGCAAATAGGCGAAGGACGGCACGGCGCGCGGCCAGCCGAAGTCGCCCGCGATCTGTTTCAGGCTCACCACCAGCAAGTACATCGCGCCGCTGGCGACCAGCACCAGGTAGATGGAGACAGCCAGCACCACGACGGCGAAGACTCGGCCGTTTGTTTCGGAGCCGGATATATGCGGGCCGGTCATATCAGGACCCAGTTGTCGCGGTCGCGCGATCCTGTCTTGCTGACCCGATCGGCAAACAGGCCCGGCGGTGCGATCCTGGCCGGCTAACGGGACGAGCGGCGCGGACGGGGCTTGGGCGGCGGGCCGGGCAGGTCGAGGCCGTGCCGTCTGGCCCACACATGGACGTAGTGGCGCGCCTTTCTCTGGCGATGAGCCTGCGGCCGGTCCGGCAGGAGGCGCAGAATCTCAGCGATTTCCCTGTAGGACTTTCCGGCTGAGCGCAGGTCGAACGCGCGCCGGACCGTTTCGGCAGGCAGGGCCCTTTCGCTCCGAGCCCGGCCGGCGCACTGCCTGGAGCAGTAGGCGGTCTCTTTGCTGTGAGGCTGGAAGACAGTTCCGCACTGGGCGCAAGGCCGCGGTGCGGGAGGGTCCTGCCGCCGCCGCTCGAATACTTCCCCCTGGCCCTCGGCCTTACTGGCCACCTGCTGAACCCTTTGGGGGGTGACGCCCACGGTCTCGCCGACCGACTTCAGGGACTGGCCCTGCTCCAGCAGCGCCTTGGCCCGGGGCCACCAGGCCGGCAGGCGTTTCCGCCGAGCCGAACGGTCCCCTATCGGCCAGCCGCGCAGCGGGCGGTCGAGCGTTTCGAACCAGGGGCGCCTCACGCCGCCAGCCTGTCGAGTTCGGCGAGCACGGCGTCGCCCATGGCGGAGCAGGAGACCGGCTCCTGGCCGTCGCCGGCAATGTCGGCGGTGCGCACGCCTGCGGCCAGCACGTTCTCGACCGCGCCGTCCACGAGGTCCGCATCCTCGCCCATGTCGAAGCTGTAGCGCAGCATCATCGAGAATGATAGCAGTTCGGCGAGCGGATTGGCACTGTTCTCGCCAGCGATGTCGGGCGCGCTGCCATGCACCGGCTCGTAGAGCGAGAGCCGCCGGCCGGTCGTCGGGTCCTCGGCGCCGAGCGAGGCCGAAGGCAGCATGCCGAGCGAGCCGGTCAGCATCGCCGCGCAGTCCGACAACAGGTCGCCGAACAGGTTGTCGGTAACGATCACGTCGAACTGCTTCGGGTTGCGCACGAGCTGCATGGCGCAGTTGTCGGCATACATGTGCGAAAGCTCGACATCGGGGAACTCGTCGTCATGGATGCGCTGCACGTCCTCGCGCCACATCTTGCCGCTCTCCATGACATTCGCCTTCTCGACCGACATGACGCGGTTGGAGCGCTTGCGGGCAAGCTCGAAGCCGACCCGGGCCACGCGCTCGACCTCGGGCGTCGTATAGACCTGCGTGTTGATGCCGCGCCGCACGCCGCCCCCCAGATCCTCGATGCCGCGCGGCTCGCCGAAATAGATGCCGCCGGTGAGCTCGCGCAGGATCATGATATCGAGGCCGGAGACCACCTCGCGCTTGAGCGAGGAGGCGTCCGCGAGCGCATCGAACACGATGGCCGGACGGAGATTGGCGAACAGGTCCATCTCCTTGCGCAGGCGCAGTAGGCCGCGCTCGGGCTGGATCTCGAAGGGCAGCGTCTCCCATTTCGGCCCGCCGACCGAGCCGAACAGCACGGCGTCGGAAGCGACCGCATCGGCGAGCGTCTCGTCGGTGAGCGGCAGGCCGTGCGCGTCGATGGCCGAGCCGCCGACCAGCCCCTCGGAAATGTTGAAGGAGACATGGCGGCGCCGGTCCATCCAGTCCACCACGCGGCGCACCTGCCCCACGACCTCGGGACCGATGCCGTCGCCGGCGAGAATGAGCAGCTTCTTGTTGGCGGGCATGTCCGGCCCCTCCTCCTCCGATTCGCCGAACATAGCGCCCGGACCGCCGCCCCGGAAGCGCCGGGCCTCAATGCTCCTTGACGAAAGGTCTTCCCAGGGCGCGGGGCGGAATGGCGCGGCCGAAGAAGCCGGCGAGCAGCACGACCGTCATCGCGTAGGGCAGCACCGAGACGAGCGCCACGGGCGCCGGGCCGATCAGCGGCAGCTCCATGCCCTGCAGCCTGGGCGCGACCGTATCGAGGAGGCCGAACAGGAGGCAGGCGAAGAGCACCGGAAGCGGCTTCCAGCGCCCGAAGATCAGCGCCGCGAGCGCGAGGAAGCCCTTGCCAGCGCTCATCTCGCGCACGAAGCCCGCGCCGTGGGCTATCGAGAGATAGGCGCCGGCCAGGCCGCAGAGCAGGCCGGCGATGAGGATGCCGCGATAGCGGAGCGCCGACACCGAAACGCCGGCGCTGTCCACCGCCTCCGGCAGCTCGCCCGCGGCGCGCAGCCTGAGCCCGAAGCGCGTGCGCCAGAGGAGCCACCAGACCAGCAGGACGGACAGGAAGGCGGCATAGACCAGCAGGTTGTGGCCGGACACCAGCTCGGCATAGAGGGGCCCCAGGAGCGGAATCCCGATCAGGCTTTCGGCAAAGGGCAGGGCGATGGGCGAAAAGCGCTCGCCCGCGCCGAGCGCAGGCGTGTGGCCGCCATGGCGGAAGAGCGCATTCGCCACCACCACGGTCATGCCGAGCGCGAGGATGTTGACCGCGACGCCGGAGACGATCTGCTCGCCGCGATGGGTGATGCAGGCGAAGCCGTGAACGAGCGCCAGCATGACGGAGGCCGCAAGCGCGGCGGCAAGCCCGGCCCAGGGCGAGCCCGTGAGCGTGGCGACGGCGGCGGCGGCGAAGGCGCCGGCCAGCAGCTTGCCCTCGAGCCCGATATCGACGATGCCGGACCGCTCGGAGACGAGCCCCGCCATGGCGCAGAGAATGAGCGGCGCAGCGAGCCGGGCGGTCCCGTCCAGGACCGTCAGCAGGTCGATCCAGAGTTCAGGCATGGGCGGCGCTCCGTGCGAGAAGGAGCCGCGCCAGCCAGGGCGTGAACATGTAGGCGAGCGCGCCGGAGAAGAGGATCACCAGCCCCTGGATCACGAGCGCCAGCTCGTGGGTGATGGTCTCGAACTCGAAATTGAGCTCCGCCCCGCCCTGGAACAGCGCGCCGAACAGCAGGCCCGCCGCGAGGATGCCGAGGGGATGGTTGCGGCCCATGAGCGCCACCGCAATGCCGGTGAAGCCGTAGCCGGCGGAGAAGTTGAGCACCAGCTTGTGCTGGACGCCCAGCACCTCGTTGAGCGCCATGCAGCCGGCAAGCGCGCCCGAGAGCGCCATGGCGGCCACCACCGCGCGGCGGACCGGAATGCCGGCATAGCGCGCCGCCTCCTCGCTGTGGCCGATGGCGCGCAGCGCATAGCCGAACTTGGTGCGCCAGATCAGCACCCAGACCGCCGCGCAGGCAATCAGCGCGAACAGGAAGGAGAGGTTGAGCGGTGAGCGCGCGGCCTCGAAGCCGAGGGCCCGGACGAGGTCGTGGACTGCCGGCAGGCGCACGGCCTCGTCGAACAGCCGCGTCTGCGGCGAGCCCTGGCCCGGCCGCATCATCGGACCGGAAAGCAGCCAGACCATCAGCCCGGAGGCGAGGAAATTGAACATGATGGTGGTGATGACGATATGGCTGCCGCGATAGGCCTGCAGCCAGCCCGGCACCACCGCCCAGGCCGCGCCGAACAGCGCCGCGCCGGCAATCGCGACAAGCGCCACGAGCCAGCCCGGCAGCACAGCTTCGAGCGAGAGGCAGGCAAGGGCGATGCCGAGGCCGCCCAGCGTCGCCTGGCCCTCCGCCCCGATATTGAACAGCCGCGCCTGGAAGGCGAGCGCGGCGGCAAGCCCGGTGAACACGAAATTGGTCGCGTAATAGAGCGTGTAGCCGAGTGAACCCGGCCCGAAGGCCCCTTGCAGGAGCACCGCGAACACGTCCAGCGGGTCCTCGCCGACCAGCGCGACGACGACTGCCGCCGCCAGCAGCGCAAGCGCCAGGTTGACGAGCGGCAGGACGCCGATATCGAGCCAGCGCGGCAGGCTCGTCACGCGCCCGCTCCTTCGGAGGCGCCGGTCATCATCAGCCCGAGCTGGCGGGCCGTGGCGCCTTCGGCCGGAACCGTGCCGGCCACCCGCCCGGCGTTCATCACCATGATCCGGTCGGCGAGCGCCAGGATTTCGTC
>JAPOZD010000148.1 GCA_026706245.1 Alphaproteobacteria bacterium | reverse complement strand
GCTCCGGCATCGGCCCGGCCGGCCATCTGGCCGACATGGGCATAGAGGTCCGCCACCACCTGCCCGGCGTCGGGCAGAACCTGATGGACCACCCCTCGGTCGCCTGCTCCGCCTGGCTTCCGGACGAGGCGCGGATGACACGCAAGGACGCCCGCCATATCCATGTCGGCGCGCGCTATTCCTCGGGCCTGCACGACGCGCCGCAGGGCGACATGTTCATCGTCCAGGTGTCGAAGTCCGGCTGGCACGCCGTCGGCGAGCGGCTCGGCTCGCTGCTGGTCTTCGTCAACAAGTCCTATTCGACGGGCGAAGTCCGCCTGGCGTCGAAGGACTGGCGGGAGGAGCCGGAAGTCGAGTTCAACCTACTCTCGGACGAGCGGGACCTGGACCGGCTTAAGGATGCCTTCCTGCGCGCCTCCACCATCAACCTGCACCCGGCCGTCGCGCGCGTCGCCGGCTACACCTTCCCGTCCTCCTACAGCGAGAAGGTGCGCGCCATCGGCCGCGTGACCAAGCGCAATGAGATGATCTCCAGGGCCGTGGGCGGCGTGCTGGACATGGCCGGCGGCATGCGCGGCATGCTGATCGACCGGCTGATAACCGGCGGGCTGCGCCTGCGCGACCTGCTGGAGGACGACGGCGCGCTGGAAGGCTTCGTGCGCGCCACGGCCGTCGGCGTCTGGCATGCCTCCTGCACCAACCGCATGGGCGGTGACGACGACCCCATGGCGGTCACCGACGAGCAGGGCCGGGTGCGCGGGCTCGCCGGGCTCCGGGTGGTGGACGCCTCGATCATGCCGTCCGTGCCCTGCGCCAACACCAACATCCCGACCATCATGATGGCCGAGCGTATCTCCGATACCGTGCTTTCGGACGGCTGACGGGCGCGATACATACTGTCGCATATCCCGAATCGGGGCGAATTCGGGAACGGTATCAACAGCTTGTCCGGCCCCGCGGTTCCTTGACAGCGGGGGCCGGGCGCTCCTAGTGTCCGGGCGCTTTCGGCGCGGGCTTCGCGCCGGACGGCGTTTCGTGGCGAAAATGGGCGAAGACGACAGGAACGGCCCCCTTCACGATTTCTCCGACAGACTCGCCGATGCCCGGCGCCGCAGGGAAAGCGCGGCGCCCAAGGCGGCCCCGAAGGAGGGGCTGGGCGCGGCCATGCGGATCGGAGTCGAACTGGTGGCGGCGCTGGGTGTCGGCGCGGCCATCGGCTGGGGACTGGACCGCTGGCTCGAGACGGCGCCCTGGCTGATGGTGGTCTTTTTCGTGCTCGGGGCGGCGGCCGGGGTGATGAACGTGTACCGGTATATGAGCGGCATGGATGCCGCGCCCGGCTGGCGCCGGAACGGGCGCCCGCAGGACGAAGAGGAAGGCTAGAGGGGGACTCCGGGTGGCGGGAGACGCGCACGGTCCGCTGGAGCAGTTCCGAATCAGGGAGCTGGTCGATATCCCTGTGGCCGGGGTCGATCTCGACATCACCAATTCGACCGTATGGATGGCGGTCGCCGCCGCCGGCGTGATCGCGGTGATGGTCGGCGGCACGCGCAGGCGTGCGCTCGTGCCGGGCCGGCTGCAATCGATCGCCGAGCTCTCCTACGAGTTCATAGCCGGCATGGTGCGCGACACCGTGGGCGACGAGGGCCGGAAATACTTCCCGCTTATCTTCACGCTGTTCATGTTCATCCTGTTCGGCAACCTCGCCGGGATGATCCCCTACAGCTTCACCTTCACCAGCCACATCGCGGTCACCTTCGCGATGGCGGCGGTGGTCTTCGTCGGCGTCACCGTGCTGGGCTTCATCAGGCACGGGCTGCATTTCTTCAGCTTCTTCGTGCCGCCCGGCGTCTCGATTCTCATGTGGCCGCTGCTGATCCCGATCGAGATCATCTCCTACCTCTCCCGGCCGATCAGCCTCTCCGTGCGCCTCTTCGCCAACATGCTGGCGGGCCACACGCTGCTCAAGGTCTTCGCCGGTTTCGTGCCGGCGCTCGGCGTGGCGGGCATCCTGCCGCTCGCCTTCGTTTCGGCGCTGACCGGGCTCGAGATCGTCATCGCGTTCCTTCAGGCCTATGTGTTCGCGATCCTCACCTGCCTCTACATCAACGACGCGCTTCACCTCCACTAACCGGCTTTCCGCCCACGCGAAGAAGGAACCAATCCATGGAACTTGAGGCCGCCAAAGTCATCGGCGCGGGTCTTGCCGTCATCGGCGTCATCGGCGCCGGTATCGGCATCGGCAATATTTTCGCTTCCTTCATCCAGGCCGTCGGGCGCAACCCGTCGGCGCGGGGCGAAGTCTTCCCGATGACCATGCTGGGCTTCGCGCTCGTCGAGGCCATCGCGCTCTTCGCGCTCGTCGTGGCGCTCGTCATCCTGTTCGGCTAAGGCCGCGCACCCCGCGCCCGCCCATGCCGCAACTGGAGCAGATCTCCACCTTCCCGAGCCAGATTTTCTGGCTCGTGGTCATCTTCGCCGTCCTGCTCGTCGTGATGCTCCGGATCGCCCTGCCGCGCGTGCAGGGCATCCTGCAGGAGCGCCAGGAGCGGATCGACGACGATCTCGCCCAGGCCGCGGCGCTGCGCGACGAGGCCGAGGGCGTGCTGCGCGCCTATGAGCAGGCGCAGGCGGATGCGCGGGCCGAGGCGCGGCGGCTCATGCGCGAGCAGCAGGAGGCGGCGGCCGCCGAGGCGGCAGCCCGCAATGCGGCATTGGGCGAGCGCCTTGCCGCCGACGCCGCCGCGGCCGAGGCCCGGATCGCGGAGGCGCGCCGCGAGGCCATTGCCGGCATCGAGGCGGCGGCGGGCGAGGTCGCCCAGGCGATGACGGCAAGACTGATCGGCGTCGATGTCGATGCGGACGAGGCCGCCAATGCGGCCCGGCAGGCGGGCGGGTGATGTTCTCCGATCCCACATTCTGGACTGCGGTCGGCTTCGTCATCTTCGTCGCGGCCATCGCGCGCGTCGTCTGGCGTATGGCGACCAAGGCGCTCGACGACCGGGCGGCAGGGATCAGGGCGTCTCTCGACGACGCGGCAGCGCTTCGCGAGGAGGCCCAGGCCATGCTCGCGGAATACAAGAGGAAGCAGCAGGGCGCGGAAGAGGAAGCCCAAGCCGTGCTGGAGCATGCGCGCGAGGAGGCGGCGCGCATGGCGGAAGAAGCGGCGGGCGCGCTCGAAGACGCGCTGAGGCGCCGCGAGCAGCAGGCGCTCGCCAAGATTGCCCAGGCCGAGCAGGAAGCGCTTGCAGACGTGCGCGCCCATGCCGTGCGGCTGTCGGCCGCCGCGGCCCGGACCCTGATCGAACGCCATCTGGACAAGCCCCGCGCCGACACGCTGGTCGCCGAATCGGTCGAAAGCCTGCCCCGCCACCTGAACTGATATCAACGGTCGCTGATCGGACCCTGTGCCGATGGCCGCCGTTAGCCTCCTCCCCCGCTTGCGCCGCCGGATTCACATATTTCCGCCCTGTGCATGGCGTTGAATTGCCCCCGTCCCGGCGGCGCAAGGCCGCCCCTCAGCGTCGTCCCGGACGGCGCGGAGCGCCCTCGCCCACCGCATGGCGTTGAGCACCTGGAGCGACCGGGTTCTTGACCGCGCATTGCAGTCGGGCCGGGCCTGGACGACGAGGCCGCGAAGGTCTAGGCCACAAAATCGCGGACATCTATCCCAGGCGACAGGCGGAGGCGACGTTTGGCGCGCCTGCGGCCGTATCGGCGGCGGGCGCGGAAGCGGGCGGCGTAGTCGGGCGCCCGGCCGGGCCGCATAGCCAGAACCGGGCCGGGCCCATGCGGCGACGCCTGGCAATATTTATCCAAATCTCCCCAATTTCGGGGACGCAAAAGGCATCCCTCTGGACTTAGTGTTCTGCAAATGAGGGACATCGATCCCAAGTTGTTGCGCGCCTTCCTGCATGTTGCCGACGAGCGGAGTTTTTCGGCCGCGGCCCGGCGCATGGATCTGCCTCGGAGCACGCTTGTCCTTCGGGTCCGGACCTTGGAAAAGCGGCTTGGAAGCAAACTGTTCCATCGCAGCCGCCGCGGCGCGGCGCTCGCGCCTTCGGGGTCCGGCCTGCTCCCCGCCGCGCGTGAGTTCGTCGAGATGCACGACCGGCTGATCGAACACGCGGCTTCGATGTGTGTCCCGGAGTCTGCCGGACCCGGCCTTTCGTCCCCTGCGGCCGGGGCGCCCATCGAGTCGGACCCCTGCCAGCACCGCGTCGGAACCGGCGTACGAAGCTGAGTCCGCCCCGGTTACGGTCGATGGTGCGGTGGGCGAAGCCCGGCCCCTGGTAATCCGCGCTGCATGGAGGCGCGCAAGCCGACGGGGAGCGCGAGGTTCATGGTCTCCAGCGGGTCGATGAACGCGGCCGTGACTTCACCGCCAGTCGAGGTGGCGGAAACTCCGGCCGGAATCGCGCCGCTACCGCCTCTTCCCCCGCTCGCGGCGCCGGCGGGCGCGGCGGGTTTGGCGGTCTAGGCCGCGGCGCTTCAGGAAGCACTGCACCGTCATCGCGCTGAACACCACGCCCTCGGCGGCGAGCGCGTCGCGCAGCCCGTACATGGAGAGATCCGGCCGCGCTTCCAGGATGCGGAGAATCCGCTCCCGCTCCGGCTCGATCCGCGAGGGTGTGCCGCCGCCCTGCCTGTCGGGGCGCAAATGGCCGCGCTCTCGAAAGCGCTTCAGCCACTGGCTGAGGGTGCTCCGCGGCAGGCCGAACCGCCGCGCCGCCGCGCCTATGCTCATGCTCTCGTGCAGCACGGCGGCCACCGCCGGTCCGCGCAGGTCCTCGCGGGAGTGGGTGTTCCGAGGCGCAGGCGCGGCGCGGAGCCGCTGCCTCCGGTCGTTCAGGTCATGGCATTTATCAGTATATTTTCTTAGTTATATGGAGTATAAAAAGAACAAAAGGTAGATGTCAAGCATGGGTCGGCGGAAAATCCCAGGACAAGGGCCGGTGGTTACGATTCGTTACGAAACCGCGTCCGGCCGACAAACGCCCGTTACCCGACGCCCGCAGGCTCGCAATGTCGGCGGATTGCCGATGTTCGGATACGGGACCGGGAAATAAAGGCAGGACGGAAGCGTGGGGCAGGAGTATTCTGGGCGCGCCGTGAATCCGCGCGATGCAGAGATCGTCCCCGCCGAGCGCGGGGCGCTGACCGAAGGGACCGGCCGCCAGCCGCGCCGGAGGCTCCGGCGTTTGCGCCGCGCGCTCCTGCCCCTGCTGGTGCTGGGAGCGGGGATAGCGGCGTTCCTGGCCATGATGGCGACGCGCACGGCGATCCTGCCGGAAGCGCCCGGCGAGCGCGTCTGGGCGGTCGAGGCTGCGACCGTCATGCTGGAGACGACCCGCCCGCGCATTCCCTTGTTCGGCCAGGCCATCGCCGGGCGGTCAGTGGACCTGCGCCCGCTCGTCGCCGGGCGCGTCGCGGCCGTCGGTCCGGACTTCCGCGAAGGCGGCTATGTCGCCGAGGGCGATCTGCTGGTCGCCATCGACCCCTTCAACTTCGAAACGGCGCTCGCGCTCCGGACCGCCGAGCTCGCCGAAGCCCGCGCAACCCTGCGGGAGGTCGAGGCCGACCTCGCCAGCGCGCGCGACCAGATGGGCGAAGACCGCCGCCAGCTCGACCTGCTGCGGCGCGAGGCCGACCGCAGGCGCCAGCTCCGCGAGCGCGGCGCCATTTCCCAGAAGGCGCTCGATGACGGAGAGCTTGCGCTCAGCCGCCAGCAGCAGACCTCCAGCCAGAGGCAGAACGCCGTAGCACGCTTCACCGCCCGCATCGAGCGCCAGCAGGCGGCGATCCGGCGCGCGGAGGCGGCGCTCGCCCGCGCCGAGCGCGACCTGGCCGAGACGCGGCTGACGGCGCCCTTTGCCGGCTGGCTGGTCGATCTCGGTGTTGAGGTCGGCAAGCAGGTCGGGACGGCCGAGCGCGTGGCCCGCCTCGTCGATGCCTCGCGGCTCGAAATCGGCGTGACGATCCCGAACGACGTCTTCGGCGATCTGGACGGCGGGGACGGCGTGGTCGGCCGCCGGCTGGAGGCAGTCTGGCGCACGGGCGCCGCCGCCCGCAGCTTCCCGGCCCGGATCGCGCGCCTGGAAGGCGAGATCGACGCCGCCAGCGGCGGCATCGCCGCCTTCGCCAGCCTCGACGCCCTGCCGGAGGGCACGCGGCTGCGCGCCGGCGCCTTCGTCGAGGTGTTTCTCGAAGGGCCGGAGATGCAGGACGCGATGCGCCTGCCCGCCTCCGCGGTGTTCGACGGCGAGCGGGTCTATCGCATCGGCGCGGATGACCGGTTGGAGGTCGTGCGCGTGAGCGTCCGCGCGCGCGAGGGCGAGAACCTGCTGGTGCAGGGGCCGCTCAAGGACGGCCAGCGCATCGTGCTAACGCGCTTCCCGGAAATCGCCCCCGGCGTCAAGGTCACCGTTCCTTGATCGCGCTTTTCGCGCGCCACCCGACGGCGGCGAACCTGCTGATGGCGGCGAT
>JAPOZD010000047.1 GCA_026706245.1 Alphaproteobacteria bacterium | reverse complement strand
CACCTACGGTGGCCACTCCCTGGAACTGCTAGCCGCGCTCAGGGGACGCTTCGACAACCCGCCGGACGCCGTGGCCCATCCCGGTACGGAGGATGAACTGGAGCGTACCCTGGAGTGGGCCGCCGGCGCCGGCCACGTCGTTATCCCGTACGGCGGTGGTACATCAGTGGTATGGGGCCTGAATGTGCCGGAAGACGCGGAATCGGCCGTCACGGTGGACCTGGATCGCCTGAATGCGGTGCTGGAGATCGATCACACCTCCCGCGCCGCGCGCCTGCAGGCAGGGATACTGGGCCCCGACCTGGAAAATGCCCTGCGCCCGGAAGGGCTGACCCTGCGCCACTTTCCCCAGAGTTTCCCGTGGTCCACCGTCGGGGGCTGGGTCGCCACCCGCTCCGGCGGTCACTCCGCCACCAACCACACCCACATCGACGACTTCGTCGAGAGCATCCGCATGCTGACGCCGCGCGGCTGGTGGGAATCGAGGCGGCTGCCCGGCAGCGGCGCGGGGCCGAGCCCGGACCGCCTGGTGATCGGGTCCGAGGGCACTCTGGGCATCATCAGCGAATGCTGGCTCAGGCTGCAGAAGCGGCCGACGTTCCGGGCCAGCGCCGGCATCCTGTTCCCGGACTGGCAAGCCGGCGCCGAGGCGGTGCGGCAGATCGTGCAGGCCAAGCTGTGGCCCGCCAACCTGCGCCTGCTCGACCCGGAGGAGGCGGGCAGGGCGGCGGGCGTGGAGGGTTCCCTGGCGTTGCTGGTGACCGGTTTCGAGTCCGCCGATGTCCCGCAGGGGTCGAACATCCACGCCGCGGTGGCCATCGCCCGGGACTGCGGCGGCAGCATCGAAGACGAGGCCATCCGTATCGATGACGGGACGGGCAAGGCCACGGGCCGCGGCGGCGCGGTGGGCGCCTGGCGTAACGCATTCATCGGCGTGAACGCCGGCGCGACCAACGGCCTGGGTCTGCTGTCCGACACGTTCGAGACGGCAATCACCTGGGACCGGTTCGCCGAATTCGACGGCTATGTGCGGGAGCGAATGACCGATGTGCTGACCCGGGTGCTCGGCAAGGGCGCTTCCCTGTCCTGCCGGTTCACCCACGTTTATCCCGACGGCCCGGCGCCGTACTACAGCTTCTCCGGTCCGGCACGGCTGGGCGGCGAGTTCGAGCAGTGGCAGGAGATCAAGGCGGTCGCCAACGATGCCGTGGTGGCGGCGGGCGGCACGGTCACCCACCACCACGCCGTCGGGCGCATGCATCGCCCGGGCTACGACATCCAGCGGCCGGACCTGTTCGCCGAAGCATACCGGGGCGCGAAGCGGGCGGTAGACCCGCGTGGGGTCATGAACCCGGGGGTGTTGATAGACCCCTGAGACAGGGCACCGGCTGACGGTGGATGCCCCAGCTCGACGGGATAACGGCGACCGGGTGCGCGCTTGACTCATTCGACAACCAGGTTCGCGAAAGGGGTCTGACGAGGCGTTGCCTCAGACCAACGAGAGGGCAGTGGTCGGCGTGACAGTTGACTCGATTGAAAACCTGATTCGCGAGTAAGAGGTCCAGACCCGTGCCAGGCCCCGCGAGCCACCGCGGCTTCATCTACCAGGCCAGCTACCGCATCCAGGCAGGCGTTCCCGTCGTGCACCTGTTCGGCCGGCTGGAGAACGGGGACACCTTCCTGGTCCGGGACCGGCGCCAGACGCCGCACTTCTACGTGCCCGCCGATGCGCCCGGCAGGGCACAGCCGGCCGACTGGCAGGGCGCCCGCCTTTCACCCTCGGACCGCATCACCTTCAGCGGGGAGGCGACCCGCCGCGTGAGCGTTCCGACGCCGCCCGATGCACCGCCGGTGCGGGATCGGCTGCACGCCCGGGGCATCGACACCTTCGAAGCCGATGTGCGGTTCGCCATGCGCTACCTGATCGACCGGGACATCAAGGGCGGCTGCAGCATCCATGGCGCGCCGAAGCGCGGTTCCGGTTGCCGATGGGTTTTCGACGATCCTGAACTTGCGCCCGCGCCGGTGGATTTTCAGCCGAACGTGCTGTCGTTCGACATTGAAACGGATGCCCGCGCGCAGCGATTGCTGGCCATAGCGCTCTACGGCTGCGGTGTCGACGAGGTTTATATCGTCGACAGCTCCGGCCGCGAGATGCCCGGGAGGGCAGTGGCCTGCGAAAACGAAAAGGCGGCCCTGGATGCCTTCAGCGGTCGTGTGCGGGAACTGGACGCCGACGTTCTCACCGGATGGAACGTCATCGACTTCGACCTGACGGTGCTGGCCCGCATCGCGGCACGCCTGCGCCATCCTCTTGAACTGGGACGCGAACCCGGCCGCATGAATATCCGGCCCGCGCGCGGCTATTTCGGCAGCGGCCAGGCCACCATTCCGGGACGCCTGGTCCTCGACGGAGTCGACCTGCTGCGCGGCGCCTTCGTACGCATGGACGAATACTCACTGGATGCGGTTGCGCGCAACGTGCTCGGAGAAGGCAAGGCGCTCAGCGGCAGCGCGCACGACCGGGTGGGTGAAATTCTCCGGAACTACGAGGGCGACCTGGAGGCGTTTGCCCGCTATGCCCGAACCGATGCGCGGCTGGCTCTCGATATTGTCGAGCGGCTCGACCTGGTGAACCTGGCGGTGGCGCGCAGCCGTCTCACCGGCATGCCGCCCGACCGGGTGGCGGCAAGCATCGCCTCGTTCGATTTCCTCTACCTCGCGGAACTCCACAAGCGGCGCATCGTGGCGCCGAGCGTCAGCAGCGGCGATTCCCGGGTGCACGTCGCCCAGGCGGGCGGCCATGTGCTGGAGCCGGTCACGGGACTGCACGAGGGCGTTTGGGTATTCGACTTCAAGAGCCTCTATCCGAGCGTCATCCGCACCTACAACATCGATCCGCTGGGCTACGTCGACGAGGCGCGGGCCGCGGCCGCGGTCACGGCCGTGGACGATCCCATCGAGCTGGCCGGCGGCGCCTGTTTCCGCCGCACGCCGGGCATTCTCCCCGGCCTGCTGGACGACCTGTTCCCGCGACGCGAACAGGCCAGGCGGGCCGGCGACCAGGTCGCCTCCCAGGCCATCAAGATCCTGATGAACTCCTTCTACGGCGTCTTGGGCACACCAGCCTGCCGCTTCTACAACCCGGCCATCGCCAATGCGATAACCGGCCAGGGCCGCCGCCTGCTGCTGTGGTCCAAACGCTGGTTCGAAGGGAAGGGCTTTCAGGTCCTCTATGGCGACACGGACAGCCTCTTCGTTGCCTGCGGCGGCGAATCCGAAGGCGCGACGGAACGAGGTTCGCTGCTGGCCGCGGCATTGACCGCTGACCTCGCCGACCATATCCGTCGGGAATCGCGCGTCGAGAGCCGCCTGGAACTCGAACTCGAGAAGTTCTACAGCAAGCTCTTCCTGCCCGTTACGCGCTCGGGGTCGGGCGGCGCGCGCAAGCGTTATGCCGGACAGATTCAGGGACGCGGCGACGTGGAGTTCAGGGGCATGGAGGTCGGGCGCCGGGACTGGTCCGAGCTTGCCAAGCAGGTGCAGCGGGAACTCTACGGCCGGCTGTTCCGCGATGAACCCATCGAGGACTGGCTGCGCGACCTGGTAGCCCGCTTGCGCACCGGCTCGCTGGATGAGTGGCTGGTCTATCGCAAGGGATTGCGCAAGCGGGTGGAGGACTACAGGGCCCAGACACCCCCGCACGTTGCCGCCGCGCGCAAGTCGAAATCAGAGCCCGGCCGCGTGGTCGCCTACATGATCACACTGGCGGGCCCGGAACCCTTGGACAACCTTACGGCGGAGCCGGACCGGGAGCACTACGTGGCCAAACAGGTGAAACCCGTGGCGGAACCGGTTCTGGCCACCCTGGGCCTCAATTTCGAGCGCGTGATCGGTGATGACCGCCAGATGGGGCTTTTCTGAACAGCAATTTGCGGGGTAAGAGAATCGCCGCATTTGACAACGGCGTGAAACTCCGGCGCCGCGGGCGTAAACTACAGGCCTTTCCACTCTCCTGCGGGAGTCTCATAAGCGTTTGATTGATATGAGAAATTTTACGCAAGAGCAGACGATGTTCCGGGACGCCTACCGGCGCTTCCTGGAGACGGAAGTGGCCCCGCGCATGCCGGGATTCCGCGAGGCGGGCATCGTCGACCGGGAGATCTTCAGGAAGGCCGGCGACCTCGGGTTCCTGATGATCTGGCCCGATGAGAAGTACGGCGGCATGGGCGATGCGGACTTCCGCTTCGAGCAGATCATCATCGAGGAAACGATGCGGGCACGTTGCGCGGCCTGGTACAACACCCTGCACAGCCGCCTGGTGGGGCCTTACCTCGAGAGGTACGGCACCAACGAACAGAAAAAGCGCTTCCTGCCGGGTTGCGTCAGCGGCGAGAAGATCCTCGCGATCGCCATGACGGAACCCGATGCGGGCAGCGACCTGGCCGGCATGCGCACTTCCGCAAAGGACAGGGGCGATCACTTCCTGCTCAACGGCTCGAAGACCTACATCTCCAACGGCATCAACGCCGACTACGTCATCGCGGCGGCCAAGCTCGACGGCGCCGCAAGCAGGCACGCCATGGTGCTGCTGGTGGTCGAGCGCGGGATGGAGGGCTTCGAGCGCGGCGCCAACCTGGAAAAGATGGGCTTGAAAGCGCAGGACACCGCGGAGCTCTTTTTCAACAACGTAAAGGTTCCGAAGGAAAACGTGCTCGGTGAGCCGGGCGAGGGCTTCAAGTACCTGATGCACAATCTTGCGGAGGAGCGGTTGATCGGTGCCGTCGGCAACATCGCACAGGCCCGCCGGGCCTTCGATGTGACCCGCGAGTTCTGCCTGGAGCGCAAGGTTTTCGGCGCACCCCTGGCGGAACAGCAGAATACGCAGTTCAAGATGGCGGAGATGGATGCCGAGATCGAGATGGCGCAATGTTACGTCGATCATTGCGTAGCCGTGCATAACGAAGGCGCGTTGACCTCGAACATGGCGGCCAAGGCCAAGCTGCTCACCTCGGAAATCGAATGGAGGATGGTCGACCTGGGCGTGCAGTTGCACGGCGGCGCCGGCTACATGATGGAATACGAGATCGCCAACATCTTCACCGATGCGCGTGTCGACCGCATCTACGCGGGCACATCGGAGATCATGAAGCGGATCATCGGCCGCGATCTGTTTTCGCAATCCTACAGGAGCATTCTGGACTGAGTCGTCCGCGGCTGTCGGTATCGAGTGAAAGGCTTCCGGCGCGGACGAACGACTAAAGGAAGGACCCATGAGCCCAAAGAGCCTGCAGGGCACGGACTATCCCGAAATCCGCGAGGAGGTCATCAAGCTCTGCAAACAGTATCCCGGCGAGTACTGGCGCAAGCTCGACAGGGAGATGGCCTATCCGTCCGAATTCGTGAAGGCGCTTGCCGACGCCGGCTATCTCGCCGCCCTCATTCCCGAGGAATACGGCGGCTCCGGCCTGCCGCTGTCGGCCTCGGCCGCGATCCTGGAAGAGATTCAGCGCGCCGGCTGCAACGGCGCCGCGTGCCACGCGCAGATGTACATCATGGGCGCGCTGCTGCGCCACGGCAGCGAGGCGCAGAAGCAGCAGTACCTGCCCGGCATCGCCAGCGGCGAGCTGCGCCTGCAGGCGTTCGGCGTGACCGAGCCCACGAGCGGTACCGATACCGGTGCACTGAAGACCGTGGCCGAGCGCCGGGGGGAGCGCTATGTCGTGAACGGCCAGAAGATCTGGACGAGCCGGGCCGAGCACTCCGACCTCATGTTGCTGCTGGCGCGGACTACGCCCCGGGATGAGGTGACGCGCGGCATCGACGGCCTGTCGATCTTCATCCTGGACATGAACGCGGCCCGGGCTGCGGGCGGGCTCACCGTGCGGCCGATCCGCACGATGATGAACCATTCCACCACCCAGGTTTTCTTCGACGACGTGGAGGTGCCGGCCGAGAACCTGATCGGCGAGGAGGGCCGGGGCTTCCGTTACATCCTCTCCGGCATGAACGCCGAGCGTATCCTCATCGCGGCGGAGTGCATCGGCGATGCGAAATGGTTCATCGAGCGCGCCCGGGACTACGCCAACGAGCGCGTGCTGTTCGGCCGGCCGATCGGCCAGAACCAGGGCGTCCAGTTCCCCATCGCCAAGGCCTATGCCCAGATGCGGGCGGCGGAATTGATGGTGCGCCATGCGGCCGAGTTGTTCGAAGCAGGCGAAAACGTGGGTGAGCAGGCCAACATCGCCAAGATGCTGGCTGCGGATGCCTCCTGGGCGGCGGCGGAAGTGGCGGTGCAGACCCACGGCGGTTTCGGCTTCGCGGAGGAATACGACGTCGAGCGCAAGTTCCGCGAAACCCGGCTCTACCAGGTTGCGCCGGTGTCCACGAATCTGATCCTCAGCTACGTCTCCGAGCATGTGCTGGGCCTGCCAAGGTCGTTTTGATTTCCGGGCAAGCGTAGGTTTGCGCTGCTACCTCCCCGGTTTCGTGATGGACTAGGATGC
>JAPOZD010000455.1 GCA_026706245.1 Alphaproteobacteria bacterium | reverse complement strand
CGGCGTCACAGGAACGCCGCGCCACCCCTTCCGCTCGAATGTGGACCGTCTGTTCCGGGCGATGACGGAGTCAGGCAAGCCCACCCTCGGCGTCGGCGACGGCGGCAACGAGATCGGCTTCGGCAGGATTTACGAGGTGCTCTGCGCACGGATGCCGGCGTTCAACCTGAAGGAGAAGACCGCCTGCGGCGGCGGCATCTTCACGGTGATGCCGGCCGATGTGCTGGTCGTCGGCACTTCGTCCAATATCGGCTGCTACGGTGTCGTTGCGGCGCTCGCGCTCAGGCGGGGCGATTCCGAATTGTGTCACACGCCGGAGGAGGAGCGCGCCATTGTTGAACACGGCGTCGAACTCGGGTTGACCGACGGCGGCAGCGGCAGGGTGGTCGCCGCCGTCGATGGCGTGCCCGTGGAAGACAATGCCGCCGTCGTCCACCTCATGCGGGCCGTGGTCCGCCGCGCCCTTGCCCGGCCCGGAGACCGGGGATTTTGATGCCCTCCGGCCTTACACCCCGAAGGTGAACCGGCTGCCCAGATTTGACGCCACGAGCCGCTCCGGCATGCGCCGGCGCATGGCCTCGATGAAGGCCATGCCGGTGCAGTGCATCGGGACCACTACATCCGGGGCCAGGCGCTCCAGCTCGTCGATGGTGTGCTCGACATAGTCGGGCTTGGCAGTCGCCAGGTGGAAGCCGCCGATGACGGCATGCAGCCTGTCGACGCCCGAGACCGCCATCGCCGTCTTCACGGAGTTCACGATGCCGGCATGGCCGCAGGACGAGATCACCACCAGGCCGCGCCCCCTGACGATGTAGCAGGTCGCGTGCTCCTCCGGGTGGCTGTCGCGCACCAGCTCCCCGCGCCGCTCCGCCTCGGAGAAATGGTCGTAGGGCGCCAGCATCGAGCCGCCGGTGACTTCCTCGAAAGTGTCGCGGGTGATGTAGCCCGTGGTGAAGGGGCCGGGCAGCGCATGCGGATGCGGGCAGCAGACGGGCACGACATTCTGCGCCACCAGGCTCGTCCGGTCGGGCGCGCCCCACGAGACGTATTCCCGCTTGCCGCCGGGTTTGGGCGGCGGTCCGGTCGGCACCCAGCGAACCGAGAATGCCTCCTCCGCGCCGACATAGAGCGAGACGTCGCCTTTCATCTGCTTGCGGTGCTGCGTCACGAAGCCGTCCAGCCCGCCATAATGGTCGCGGTGGCCGTGGCTCAGGATCAGCCCGTCCAGCTTCGCCGGGTCGATGTCCAGCAGCGAGGTGTTGCGGTTGATGATCTCCGGCGTGAAGCCGAAGTCCAGCATGTATTGCGCATTGGCGCCCCCGGCGCGCGATTCCAGATGGAGCGCCAGGCCCCATTCGCCGGCAAGCGTCGTCATCGGCCGGCCGGGGATCTGGCCCACATGCTCGATCGTCACATGCTCGTGCTCGGCGCGCGGCAGGAAGCGCTCATAGTGCGAATCGACGACCACCCGGACCGACAGGCGCTCCACCACCGGGGCCGTGAACGGGGTCTGCGCGGCGATGCTCATCGCGTCCTCCCTCCGGAATTCAATGATCCTTGCTGCGGTCGCGGAGATAATCCTCGGTGGTGCGCACGCGGGGCCGCTCGCCCATGGCGAAGGGGTTGTCCGTGGAATGGTATTGCGCGTTGATGCGGCAGTCGTCGCACATGCGGATCAGGCGGGAGGCCTCCGAACTGGCGAACATGGAGTGCTTGCCCGCCAGCTGCTCGACGATCCGCTCCACCGTGGACTTCACCCCGAAGCGCTTGCCGCACTCGATGCATTCATAGGGCTCTTCCTCGTTGAGAACCCGCTGCTCCAGCGCGGCGTCGGAAAGGTCGAGCCGCGGCTCGAGGGTGACGGCATCCTCCGGGCAGACCTGCACGCAGAGCCCGCATTGCAGGCAGGCGTCCTCCTGGAAGCGGAGTTGCGGCAGGTCGGGATTGTCGCCGAGCGCGCCGGAAGGGCATAGCGAGGCGCAGGCGAGGCAGAGCGTGCAGGCATCGGTATCGACCGCCACCGAGCCGTAAGGCGCGCCCTCGGGGAGCGGCAGCATGGCGCCGGCGGGGTTGAGGGCCTGCGCCGCCAGCCGCGCGACCTGGCGGCGCGAGCCGAGCGCCAGCACGGGCTCGGCCGGCTCTGCCGCAGCCTCGCGGTCGTAGAGCACCTCCGACAGTGCATCGGGGTCGCCGACCTCCAGCAGGCCGAGCCGGCCCTCGCCGCCCATCGCCTGCGCCAGCGCGAGCTCGCGGCGCGGCGCCTCGTCCTCGGCGCGCGGCGGCAGCAGCAGATCCACCGACGCGAAACCGCCCGCCAGCGCCGCCAGCATCTCGGCATGGCCGAAACCCGCAATCGCCTCGACCTCGAAGGGGATGACATCGGCCGGGAGGCCCCGTCCAAAGCGCGCCGAGAGAGCCACCATCTCCGCGCCGAAGCTGCGGTCCGTGACCAGCAGGCGCGGCGCGGCGCCCCCGGCCTTGCGATAGGCCCCGGAAAGCGCCTCCATGCGGCGAAAGAGGGAGGCTACCGGCGGAGCATCGAAGGATATGGCGCCGGACGGGCAGACGGCCGAGCAGGACCCGCAGCCGGCGCAGACCATCGGATCGACCGCCACATGGTCGCCCGCCGGCGCGATGGCGCCTGTGGGGCAGATGTCGAGGCACTTGTTGCAGCCGCGCTGGCTGGCGCGCGAGTGGGCGCAGAGGCTTTCCTCCAGCCGCACATAGAGGGGTTTCTCGAAGGTGCCGACCGTCTGCCCGGCCTCGAATACGGCGGCGGCGACGGCGTTGGGGTCGCCCGGGTCGGCCCGGAAATAGCCCTCGCGCTTCTCATGGGCGGGGAACAGCGGTGCCGCGCCCGAAATGTCAAGAATCGAGTCGCACTCGCTCTCCGCGCCGTCGCGCGGCTCGGAGAAGGCGAAGGCGCCGCGCCCGCCGGGCTCCATCTGGCGGAGGCCGTCGATCCGCAGCCGGAACCCGCCAAGCGCGCCTGCCGCTGTCCTCAGCCTGCCCACCACGACCTCGAAATTGCGGTCCACCGGCAGGTCCTCCGGCGGCTCGGCAAGCAGCACGGTGACGGACATCGGCTCGGCCAGGCGCTCCGCCGCCGCCAGCGCCGCGGCCTCCCCGCCGATCACGAGGCAGCGCCCCTCGGAGACCACATCCACGGTCCGGGTCTGCGGCGCGGCGAGCAGCGCCTGGGCCACCAGCGCCGCCTGCTTGGGGCCGGCCCGGGCGGCCTCGTCGGACCACCCGGCGCGGTCGCGGATATCGACCAGCAGCGGGACGGGCGCTTCCAATTCCTCCGCGATCTCCTCGAAGCGCGCCCATTCCTGCTGGCAGGCGATGACGGCATCGCCGTCCTGTATGGCTTTCGCGGCGGCGCCGGCCTCCGTCGTGCAGAGCGCGCTGTGGAGGCGCGAGCAGGCGATGCCCGCGCCCGCCTCGATGCTGTCCGAATCGACGGTCTGGCTGTGAGCGCAATCGCACACGAGCAGGATACCGGCCATGTCCCTGTCCTCCGGACAAGCCGCTGCGGACCGGCTGCAGGCTTGTCATCTCGCCGCCGCGCCGGGCCGGGAAGAGTGAATTTTCTCCGGGGCCGGGCGGCGGTTTCCGGGGGGCGTCGCCCCCGCCGCGCACCGGGTAAGTATGGTCCCTTCCGACCGCCTGTCCAGACCGCCGGAAACGCAGGCGGCAGCGATGCCCGGAAAAACGGTTTTTTCTGTTGGCAGGGGGCGGAAAGGGGTACATTATTGTCGCAGGGCAGCGTACCGTCTTGCGCGGAAATGGCGGGGTGTCTGCCCGGAGGAGATCGGCATTATGCCGGCGAGCGCGTTGTCATTGCCGCTCGGAATCATTCTCCGCCGCAGCCCGGCGGCGAGCCGTTGGGCGCGGTGGTCCTGGACAGTTGCAGATGTTGTGCCCGGCGCCGCGCCGGCGCACTGGCGCGAGATCAGGCGCGAAGGCGAGACCGTCGATTACCACGCGGCCACCGTGCCGCTGGAATTCTGGGCCGCCGATGTCGAGGCATACATGACCGGCCTCGCGGCGCGCGTGCCGGCGGTCTATGTGGTCATGCGCCGGACAGGCGACGAGGATGCACTGCAGGAGTTCGAGGTCGTGCTGGCCACGGCGTCTCCCTACGAGGCGCAGGACTATATGGACAGCGGCGAGGAGGTCGTCGATCAGGCGCCGATGCCGGAGGGGCTTGTCGCGGTGGTGCGCGACTTCATCAAGCGCCATCACGAGGAGGAGCCCTTCGTCAAGCGCCAGCGCGACAGGCGGCGGGTCGATCTCGCCGAAGACGGCAAGGGCGATCCGCGCATTCGCCAGCTGTCCGATGTCTATCGCGCGCCGAAGCGCACGGAGGCGGTCCATTGAGCGCGGGTGCCGATTTCTGGGCGCGCCGCAGGGCGGCCGTGGCGGCGGAGGCACGCGCCGGGGAAGAGGCCGAGCAGGAGGCCCGGGCCGCCGAGGAACGCGCGGCGCTGGAGGAACGCCCGGACGAGGAAGTGCTGGCCGAACTGGAGCTGCCCGACCCCGACAGCATGAAGCAGGGCGACGACTTCTCCGCCTTCATGTCCGATGCGGTGCCGCAAAGGCTGCGGAGGCGGGCGCTGCGCCAGCTCTGGCGGTCGAACCCGGTGCTCGCCAATCTCGACAATCTGGTGGACTACGGCGAGGACTACACCGACGCGGCGCTGGTCATGGAGAACCTCCAGAGCGCCTATCAGGTCGGCAAGGGGATGCTCAAGCACCTGGAGGCGATGGCCGAGGCGGCGGAAAAGGCGGAAAAGGCCGTCGGCGAGACGGTGGAAGACGAGGACGGCGCCGCCGGCGCGGAAGCCCGGGAGCTGGCGGTGGCGGTGGAACCCGAGCCGCTGCCCGCGCTGCCCGAAGCCCCGGCGATGGAAGAGGCGCCGGTAGCGCGGGCGAAGCCGCGGATGCGGTTTGCCTTCGCCGACGCCGAACCGGGGCAGGCGGCCTGAGGCGATGGGAGAGGCGATGACGGCGGAAGCGGTGCAGGACGTGGAAATCGCGGAAGAGGAGCGGCTCCGGGCCGACCTCTACGGTTTTCTGGCCGCGCTGCTGGCCCGGCCGCCGGACCGCGCGCTGCTGGACAGGTCGGCGGCGCTCACCGGCGACGACAGCGAGCTCGGCCGCGCCATCCACGCGGTATCGCGGGTCGCGGGCGCGACGACCGAAAAAGCGGCGGAAAGCGAATACACCACATTGTTCATCGGCGTGGGGCGGGGCGAACTGCTCCCCTATGCCAGCTACTACCTCACGGGCTTCCTCAACGAGAAGCCGCTGGCGGCGCTGCGCAACGACATGGCCGGACTCGGCATGCAGCGCGCCTTCGCCGTTTACGAGCCCGAGGACCATATCGCCAGCCTGATGGAGATGATGGCAGGCATGATCCTCGGACGCTTCGGGGAGCCGGCCTCGATGGAAGAGACCAGGCGGTTCTTCAACAGGCACATCGCCCCCTGGGCAGGGC
This sequence comes from Alphaproteobacteria bacterium, assembly GCA_026706245.1. GTDB lineage: Bacteria > Pseudomonadota > Alphaproteobacteria > Bin95 > Bin95 > Bin95. Next base: position 1,022 of record JAPOZD010000455.1, on the reverse strand, counting down.
ATTTCTTCACGGATTTGGAAAGCGCGCGGAATTCGGTCTTCTACGCGCCTGTCGGTTCTGCGGGACGGGCGTTCATGGAGATCGAGAAAGAGGCTTTCCGGATGACGGCGGGCTAGCCCGCATCAAACCGGTCCGCCCAGGCGGGCCAGACGCAGAGGAGGAGCATGCGCATGAGCAGCAGGACGGACGGCGAGAAGACCAATCGCCGGGACTTTCTGAAGCTCGCATCGGTTTCCGTGCCCGCAGCCGCTGTCGCGGCAGTGGCGGGCAAGGCGGCCGAGGCAGCGGTCCCGGACGCCAATGGGGAGCGGATGCAGGACACCCCGCATACGCGCGCCTATTACGAAAGCGCCCGTTTCTGACGGACGCCTCTCGCCGACGCATGGCCAACGGTAGCGAGACGCCCGGCGGCCATCGGCATGACGAACCCGGCGAACCGGCCCGCGGCCGGGGCGCCTGACGGAGGAACAAGATGCTCAGGAAAAAGACCAACGGGGTTGCGAGACGCCCCCAGCGGACTTCGATCCTGCCCAACATTTCGGAGGCATCGGTCGACCGGCGGACCTTCCTGCGGGGCTCGGGCCTCGCGATCGGAGGCCTGGCTGCGATCGGCGCCGCCGGCGGCATGGTGACGAAGGCCGAAGCCCAACAGGCCGCGCAGGGCGCGATTGCGACCGCCAAGTCGGTCTGCACGCACTGCTCGGTCGGTTGCACCGTGATCGCCGAAGTCGATAACGGCGTGTGGGTCGGACAGGAGCCCGGCTGGGACAGCCCGTTCAACCTCGGCGCGCACTGCGCCAAGGGCGCGGCTGTGCGCGAGCACGCGAATGGCGAACGCCGCCTCAAATACCCCATGAAGAAAGAGGGCGGCGAGTGGAAGCGCATCAGCTGGGACCAGGCGATCAACGAGATCGGCGACGGCATGATGTCCATTCGCGAGCAGAGCGGCCCGGACAGTGTTTACTGGCTGGGATCGGCGAAGTTCAGCAATGAGCAGGCCTACCTGTTCCGCAAGTTCGCGG
>JAPOZD010000022.1 GCA_026706245.1 Alphaproteobacteria bacterium | reverse complement strand
CCGGCATACGCCTCTACGGCATGACCCAGACGGCTTATCTCGACCGCATCGGCGTGCTCGGCCCCGATTTCACGGCCGCGCATGCGGTGTGGCTGGACCGGGACGACATGCGCCGGATCGCCGATGTGGGCGGCGCCGTCGCCCACAATCCGGGCTCGAACGCGCGCCTCGGCGCCGGCCTCGCAGCGGTGCGCGCCCTGCTCGATGCCGGCGTCAGGGTCGGGATCGGCACTGATGCCTGCACCTGCTCGGACAATCTCAACATGTTCGAGGCGATGCGGGTGGCCTCGATGGTCTCCCGCGTGCAGGAGCCGGACCCGGAGCGGTGGCTCTCCACGGACGAAGTGCTGACGCTCGCCACGAAAGGCAGCGCCGGCGTGCTCGGCTTCGGCGGCGAGATCGGCGCCATCGAGCCCGGAGCCAAGGCGGACATCGTCTTCCTCGACCTCGGACAGATCAACTATGTCCCGCTCAACGACCCCGTGAACCAGATCGTGCATGGCGAGGACGGCACGGGTGTCGAGTCGGTGATGATCGGCGGACGCATGGTGCTCGAAGAACGGCGCATGGTCACGGTCAACGAAGCGAAACTCGCCCGCGATGCGGAGGCGGCGGCTGCGCGCCTCGCCGAGGTCAACGCCGGCGCGCGCGCCGCGGCCGAGCGCCTGGAAGGGCCCGTCCGGCGTTTCTCAGTTGCGCTTACCCGCGAGGACTACCACATAGAGCGCCACGCCCGCTGCACGCATTAGCGCGGCGGCCGTGCGGCCTCCACACTCGTCGCCCCGGACTGCGATCCGGGGCCCATCCCGGACCCTCTCGGCGGACGCAGGCGGTCCGGTCCCGTTCGAACGGCTGCGGCGGGTGCGGACGGTCGGGGATGGACCCCCGCCTTCGCGGGGGTGACGAAAAAGGGGGCGGCGCCAGCCGCGTATCGACAGCCTGTTCTGAGCTTGTCGAAGGGGACGGCCGGACCCGGGAGACGAGCCGCTACGCCTTCTTCGCCCGCCTCCGCCTGCGGGGGAGGCGGCGTTTGCGCTCCAGGCTGTGGCGTTTCAGGAAGCTCTGCACCGTGCTCGTGCCGAACGACGCCCCTTCGGCGGCCAGCGCATCGCGCAACCCCCGCACGGTAAGCGCCGGCCGGGCCGCCAGGATGCGGAAAATCCGCTCCCGCTCCGGCTCGATCAGCGACGGCCGGCGGCCGCCCTGTTTGCCGGGCCGCACATGCCCCCGCTCGCGAAACTGCCGCACCCAGCGGCGGATGCTGGACGCGCCCAGCCCGAACTGCCGGGCCGCGGCGGCGGCGCTCATGCTGCCATGCACCACCGCCGCCACCGCCCGGCCGCGCATCTCCAGGCCGACGGCCCGGCCCGGCCTCGGCCCGGGCAACTCGTCCTCCGCCGGGTTCCTCCGTTTGTCCGTCATCGCTCCTCCTTCCCGTCCTTCCCGCACTCCACACCCCGCCGCCGCTGCGACGGGCCGGGTTAAACCGGACATGCGGCCCTTCCGGGCATCGCGGCGTGCCCAGGTTGAACCGAATTTGCGGCCGCCCCGGGCATCGCGGCGGCCGCACCCCACCGGTTTGCCGCCTAGCCTTCCGGCCGCCGGCATTCCGGCTCCTTGTCGTCCGCAAGACGGGCGCCTCGCGCGCCCCTTCGCGCGCTCCATGCGGCCCCCGCCCCGCCATATGTCAGGTCATGGCTGCGGCCCCGTTCTTCCTGTTTGAGAACTTATATAGAACAAATAAGAACTAAATCAAGCAAAAAGGCACCGAGCGGCGTCTCCTGCCCGGTTGCGGGCGGCGGCCGCGGCAGGGCGGTTGCCAATGCGACGGTTCGAACAGTTCGTCAGAACGAAAACACCGGATTGACCGCCAAATTGTCGCAACCTACACTGCTCCGGCCATGCGCCGATGGAGCGCGCCGCCGTTTGGCGGCATTCGCGCCGCCGGAGCTTCAACGGGAGGTAGAACCATGAAAAGACTGTTGACGATCGCTGCAGCCCTGGGCGTCGCGATGTCGGTCGGCACTGCCGCCGACGCCGCAGACCGGACGGTCAAGATCGCCGGCTTCGGCGCGATGTCCGGCGTCGTCCGTTCGTTCGGCATCAACACGCAAGCCGTGATGCAGGCCGCCGCCAAGGCGATCAACGAAGCGGGCGGGGTCAAGCTGGCCGACGGCTCCATGGCGCCGATGGAGGTCACCTTCGACGACGACCGCTGCAATGCCGAGGAAGGCATTTCGGTCGTGCGCCGGCTCGCCTCGGGCGACGCCGTGGTCGGCGTCGGGCCGACCTGCTCCAATGTGGCCGAGCCGCTGTTCGGTATTCTCCAGGCGAAAGCGGGCGACGAGGGCGACAGCGGGCTGCAATTCCCGATCTTCACCGACACCGCGATCAAGGGCGGGCTGGCCAAGATTTCGGAATGGGCGTTCCGCAACGTGCCCAACGAGAGCCAGATGTACAAGAGCCTGTTCGAGTGGCTTGCCTCGCAGCACCCCGACGCCAAGTCCGTCTATGGCGGCGTCGAGGAGGATTTCGCCCACTCGCGCTTCACCTGGTACAAGGTGATGAAGACGCGCTCGGCTGACGTCGGCTACGAGGTCAAGGGCGAGTCGAAGTGGCTGTTGAACGACACCAACTTCACGACGCAAGTGCGCGAGATGAAGCGCGCCGGCGCCGACATCATCGCCATCTCGGCCCATCCCTTCACCACCTGCGGCGTGCTGAAGGAAATGGCCCGCCAGCGCGTCAAATACAAAGTGCTGGTCGGCCTGACTTCGTCCTCCTCGCTCGAGACCCTGAACGGCTGCGCCAAGCAGGCCGAGGGCATCATCATCCCGACCTCCTTCGCGCCGGTGAATCCGGAAGCGGTCGCGGCAGCCGACGCCGCCGCGGCGCTGGGCGGCTCCGCCGACCTGCATTCGGCCGCCGCCTGGGAGATCATGATGATCCTCAAGGACGTCATCGAGGCCGCCGGCATCCAGGCGACCGCGGACTCGGTACAGGCCGACCGCATGGCGATCCGCGACGGGCTGGCCAACCTCAAGACGACGAAGGGGCTGCTCGGAGAGATCCAGCGGACCGACGAGGGCGAGGCCGTCAAGCCCTATGTCTATGTCCACGCCGATGACGGCAGCTGGGCCGTGCTTCACGACCCGAACGCCTGAGCACCGGGCTGCGGGCCGCCTCTCAGGGCGGCCCGCAAGGCCCTGACGCCGAAAGGCGGTTCTCATGTCGGATTTCTGGTGGGATGTGATCGACCCCATCCAGTCGGTGCTGGACGGGGTGATGTTCGGGTCGATCTATGCGCTGATCGGGATCGGCTTCACGCTGATCTTCGGCGTGATGCACAAGATCAACCTGGCCTATGCCGCCGCCTCGATCGGCGGGGCCTATGCCAGCCTGGCCGCGTTCCAGCTTCTGTCGGCGCCGGCGCTGGTCGTGTTCCTCTGCGCGGCGGTCGCCTCGGGCGTCATCGGCTACGCCGTCTATATCTGCTGCTTCCGCTTCATACCGGAGCACCTGCCGCTCGCCACGCTGATGGCGTCGGTGGGCATGCTGATCCTCATAGACGAAGTCGTCGTGCATGCGACGGCGGGCATGCCGGAGCCCTATCCGGCCATGTTCGACGACGTGATGATCGACCTCGAACCGTTCTGGGTGCGGGGCGACCTGCTCATGATCTTCGTCCTGAGCGTCATCGCCATGATGATTCTGCTCTACATCCTCTACCGGACCCGGCTCGGGATCGCGACGCGCGCCGTCGCCCAACAGCCCGCGGCGGCGCAACTCTGCGGCATCGGCCAGCAGAACACCAACGCCGTCACCTTCATCATCACGGGCGCGCTTGGCGGGCTGGCGGGCGCGATGGTCGGGGCGTCGGTCGGCATCCTGTCGCCGCTGCTCGCCCTGCCGCTCACGGTGAAGGGCCTCATCGTCACCGTCATCGGTGGCCTCGGCTCGATTCCCGGCGCCATCGTCGCCGGCCTGTTGGTGGGCGGGTTCGAGAACGTCTTCCAGTATTTCCGCGGCGTCACGGAGCGCGACATCTACGTCATGCTCCTGTTGTTCGTGTTTCTCACCTTCCGGCCGCAGGGTTTGTTCGGCCGCATGTCCACAAGGGACTGAGGCCCCGTGGATTTCTATTACGGCATGGCGCAGCTGATCGGCGTTCACACGCTGCTCGGCCTGTCGGCCTATGTCGTGCTGCTGACCGGCCAGGTCTCGATGGCCCAGGCCGGGTTCTTCGCCATCGGCGCCTATCTGGCCGGCATGCTGACCGTGCTGGCCGGCTGGCACATCGTCCCCGCCATGCTGCTCGCCGCCGTCGCTTCGGCCTTCGTGGCCACCGTGGTCGGCTTCCCGGCGCTGCGCGTGAAGGGCCTGATGCTGGTGGTCGCCACGCTCGCCTTCGGCGAGGCGGTGCGCATCTTCTGGTTCAACTTCGACTACCAGATCGCCAAGGGCAATATCCAGGTCGGGCCGCTCGGCGGCGAAGGCTTCAAGCAGATCCGGTATTTCCCGGAGAACGGCTGGTCCACGGCCGATGTGGCGCTCTTCATCTGGGCCTGGGTCATCGCCGCCATGGTCGCGCTCTGGTGGCTGGACAGGAGCCGCGTCGGCTCCGTGCTGCGCGCGGTCGGCGAGGACGAGCTTGCGGCCCAGTCCGTCGGCATCAACCTCACCGCCGTCAAGGTGTCCGCCATGACCATAGGCGGGTTCATCGCGGGGCTCGGCGGGGCGATCTACGCCCATTACACGACCCATATCGAACATCTCAATTTCGGCGTTATCCTCGCCACCTTCGCCATCGCCTACCCTATCCTCGGCGGGCTTTCCTCCGTGATCGGGGTGCTGATCGCGGTGATCTTCATCCAGGGATTCCTGGTGGAGGTGCTGCGCTTCATGGGCGACTGGCGGAACCTCCTGTTCGGAGCGCTCATCGTGCTGGCCATGAATGTCCGGCCCGACGGGCTGTTCGATGCCCGGGCCATGCGCACGCTCCGCCGGCTGTTCGGCGCGCGCGATGCTTGAGCTCCACAGCCTCTCCAAGCATTTCGGCGGCGTGCGGGCCGTGGACGACCTCAGCCTGACCGTGAACCAGGGGGAGATTTTCGGCCTGATCGGCCCGAACGGCTCCGGCAAGAGCACGACCGTGAACCTGATCTGCGGCGTATTCCCGACGACATCGGGCGCCGTCGTCTTCGAGGGGCAGGACATCACCGACGCCGCGTCGCACCGGGTCGTCGCCGCCGGCATCGGCCGCACGTTCCAGAATATCCGCCTCTTCGGCGACCTGACGGTCTGGCAGAACCTCTGGGTGGCGCAGAACTCGGTCGAGGAACGGGAAACGGGCTGGTTTGCGCGCTGGCTCGGCGGCCAGCGGCGCGGCCGGGACTATGCCGGGGAGCTGTTGAAATTCGCCGGCCTCGCCGACCGCGCGAACGAACTCGCCCGCAATCTCGCCTTCGGCGAGCAAAGGCGCCTGGAGATGGCCCGGGCGCTCGCGGCCCGGCCGAAACTGCTGCTGCTCGACGAACCGGCGGCGGGCATGAACGCCGAAGAGGTGGGCCAGCTCGCGACCCGCATCCGGGCGCTGCGCGAGCACGGCATGACGATCCTGCTCGTCGAGCATGTCATGGAGCTCGTCATGGGCGTGACGGACCGGATCGCCGTCCTCAATTTCGGGCAGAAGATCGCCGAGGGCGCGCCGGCCGAAATCCAGAGCGACCCGGCCGTGCGCACGGCCTATCTGGGAACGGCCGATGCTTGAGGTCCAGGGGCTCGTCACGAATTACGGGATGATCGAGGCGCTGAAGGGCGTGGACATCTCCGCGGCCGAGGGCCGCATCACCTGCGTCCTCGGGCCGAACGGCGCCGGCAAGACGACGCTGCTGATGACGATCGCGGGCCTGCTCCGCCCGAGGCGCGGCAGCGTGACCTTCGAAGGCCGCGACATCACCGCCGCCTCCTCTGCGGCGGTCGTCCACCAAGGGCTGGCGCTCGTGCCGGAAAACCGGCTCGTCTTCCCGGACATGACCGTGCGCGAAAACCTGGTTGCTGGCGCCTATACCCGCCTTGCCCGCAACCGCGGCGAGGCGATGGCCGATCTCGACCGGATGCTGGAGCGCTTTCCGGTGTTGAATGCGAGGGTCAACGCCAATGCCGGCACGCTCTCGGGAGGCGAGCAGCAGATGCTGGCCGTTGCGCGCGCGCTCATGACGAAGCCGCGCTGCCTGCTGATGGACGAACCCTCGCTCGGCCTGGCGCCCCTGATCGTCGCGGAAGTCTTCAACATCATTCGGGAACTGAACGAGGACGGCGTCACGATCCTGCTGGTTGAGCAGAACGCCCACATGGCGCTCACGGTCGCGCACCATTTCTTCCTGCTGGATCAGGGTCTGGTAGCCTTCGACGGCGACCCCGGCGCCATGGCCGAGGACGAGGTCATACAGCGGGCCTATCTCGGGTCTGCCGGCGGCTGAGGCGCCATGGCCGATTTCCTCCAGAACTGTCTGGACGGAATTGCCACAGGATCCGCCTACGCCCTGCTCGCGCTTG
>JAPOZD010000130.1 GCA_026706245.1 Alphaproteobacteria bacterium | reverse complement strand
CCATGGCCGCGGACACGCCCTCCGGCACCATCATGGTTGCGCGCGCCGCGGCATCCGGAGGCAGGGCGCGGCGGTCCAGGATCGGCGTATCGACCTCGCCCGGCAGCACGGTGATGCACCGGATGCCGTAGCGCTGCACCTCCGCCGACAGCACATCCATCCAGACGCGGGCCGCGGCCTTGGCGGCGCTGTACGGCGCGCCGGCCATGATGCTCGGAGAGACCGCGGCCATGGAGGAAATCGTCACGACATCGCCCGCGCCCTTCTCGATCATCGGCGGCAGCAGCGCGCGGGTCAGCATGGCGGGGCCGAGCGTGTTCACATCCATGACCGCCCGCCATTCCTCCGGGCCGACATAGCGCGTGCTGCGCACGATGGAGGAAAAGCCCGCATTGTTGACCAGGATATCGACTGCCCCGACCGCATCGGCGAGGCGGAAGGCTTCGTCCGGGTCGGCCAGATCGGCGATATGCGCATCGATCCCGCCCTCGGCGAGCCGCACGGTCTCGTCCAGAGGGCCGCGCCGCCGGCCGCAGATCGCCACCTCCGCGCCGGCCCCGGCAAGGTCAAGCGCAAGTTGCCGGCCGATGCCGGTGCCGGCGCCGGTAATCAGCGCGCGTTTTCCCTGAAAAATTGCCATGGGGCTCAATATCCTCGGTTGCGGTCAACGGGATGGGCAAGGGGCTCGCCGGCCCGGGCGCGGCGGATGTTCTCCGCGACCAGCGCCGCGCCGGTGACGGGATTGGTGACGCCCGCCACATGGGGTGTGATACGGACCCTGGGATGGCGCCAGAGCGGGTCGCCGGGCGGCAGCGGTTCGGGCTCGACCACATCGAGCCACGCCCCGCCGATCCGGCCCGAATCCAGCGCCGCCAGCAGATCCCGCTGCACGACCACCCTGCCGCGCGACGCATTGACGAAGAAGGCGCCTTCGGGGAGCCGCGCCAGCCGCCCGGCATCGAGCAGGCCTTCTGTCCCCGGCGTCAGCGGCAGCAGGCAGATGAGGAACTCGCTTTCGGCGAGCATGGCGTCCAGACCGTCCGCGCCGTGGAGGTTCTCCAGCCCGCCCAGGTCCCGCGGGGTCCGCGTCCAGCCCGAGACGCGAAAGCCCAGATCGGCGAGCGCGCCGCCCGTGCGCCGGCCGATCTCGCCGCAGCCGAGAATGCCGACGCGGCGCGGCTCGAAATACGCTTCGAACTGCTCGCGCCACACGCCCCTTGCCTGCTGGGCCGCATAGGCCGGCATGTTGCGCGCAAAATGCAGCACGGCATGCACGGCCCAGGCGGCCATTGCGGTCTGCATCCAGGGATCGACCAGCCGCGCGGCCGGCACGCCCGCCGGCAGGTCGTCAACAAAGCCGTCCACGCCTGCGCCGGCCGACAGCACGGCGCGCAGCCCGGTCATGCCGTCGAACAGGCCGGGCGCGCTGTGGAAGAGCAGCACGAACTCGGCCTCGGTGGGGTCTCCGATATCCGGCCAGTCGCGGATTTCGAGGTCCGGCATGAGCCGGCGCAACTCCGCCTTCCACCGCTCGTCATCGCCGGCGCCGCCGGTTTTGCATACCAGAACCATGCGCTGGAGCGCCCCCCATGCCATTCTGCGCCCATAATGGCCCCGGAAGACCGCAAGACCAAGGCCGCCGAAGCGGTCATCGAGGGCGCGGCCTCGCTCGACGCCGTCGCGGCCGCGCTGGCGGAATGCCCGACCGAGCGCGTGCTTCTGGTGAGCCCGCCCGGCGGCGCGCTGACGCTCGGGCCGCTCTTTTTCCGCAAGCTCGTCGATCTCGCAGCCGCCCGTTTCCCGGAAAAGACATTGCGGGGCCGCCTCGACTGCGCCGACAGACCGGGTCTGGCGCTCGCCGCGTTCCGGCACGGGCTCGATGCGGCAATCGACACCGACGACGAACGCTTCCGGCGCCTGCAGGAGATCGCCCGCGCCTCCGGGCAACGGGTCATAAGAAAGCAGGCAACTGGAGGCGAGTAAGGGTATATTCCGGACGAACGGCTTCCCGCCAATGCAAACGGGGCGACTGTCATGGTGCTCGCGCCCACGCTCAACGACCGCCCCGACTGGCGCTACCTGCTCAACGAAATCTACTGGGCCTATCGCCACAGTTCCTCGGGCGGCAGCCGCCCGATCCGTTCGCATCACCGGCTGGTGCGCCAGCGGCTCAACCGGGCCATCGCGCAGAACCCGTTCGTGCTCGAGCGGCGGCCGCGGACCAAGCCGGTCTGCGCCCATCTCGGGCGCGCGATCGACAACGGCAAGCGGTTCGGCCCGGGGGCTCTGGTGCGCTCCGTCGAGACGGTCGCGCCCGATCTGGTCTGGCGATACGGCTACCGTGTCATGCCGGGCAAGCTTGGCGAGAAATACGCTTATGCGGAGTTCATGGGGCCCATGGGGCCGGTGATGGCAGACGACCTGGTGCTCGGCTGCGTCCTGTTCGCGCCGCGCACGATCTACCCCAGCCATGCGCATCGGGGCGTGACCGAAAGCTATATCTGCATCTCCGGCGCCATGTCGCAGAACGATGTGGCGGTCTATACGCCCGGCTCGATGATCGTGAACACGCCGGAGTTCGACCACAAGATCACCACCTGCGCGCTGGAGCCGACGCTTCTGGTCTATGCCTGGACCGGCAGCACGACCGATCTCGCCGAGCAGGAAATGGCGTTCCTGCGCCCGGCCCGGAGGTCTTGAAATCGCCTTGCGGGCGGCGTAATCGAGCCCGTGCCAGCCAGCGAACCGGGAGCCGACTTCATGCGCATCACAGATACGGTCAGGACCATCCTCTCCGGCTATGAGAGCGAGAACCCGGGCGTCAGGGCGAACCTCGCCCGCATCCTGATGCAGGGCCGGCTCGGCGGCACCGGCAAGCTGGTGATCCTGCCCGTGGACCAAGGCTTCGAGCACGGGCCGGCGCGCAGCTTCGCGCCCAATCCGCCCGCCTACGACCCGCATTACCATTTCGATCTGGCGCTGGAAGCCGGGCTGTCCGCCTATGCCGCGCCGCTGGGCATGATCGAGGCGGGCGCGGGCACCTTCGCCGGCCAGATCCCGACCATCCTGAAGATGAACAGCGCCAACAGCCTCTCGCGGCTCAAGGACCAGGCGGTGACGGCCTCGGTCGCCGATGCGCTCCGGCTCGGCTGCTCGGCCATCGGCTTCACGATCTATCCGGGCTCCGACGACCAGTTCGAGATGATGGAGGAGATCCGCGACCTGGCGGAGGAAGCGAAAGCGTCGGGGCTGGCGGTCGTGGTCTGGAGCTATCCGCGCGGCGGCGATCTGTCCAGAGAGGGCGAGACGGCGGTCGATATCTGCGCCTATGCCGCGCATATGGCCTGCCTGCTCGGCGCGCATATCATCAAGGTGAAGCCGCCGACAGAGGCGCTGGAACTGGACGCCGCCGCAAAGGTCTATCGCGACAGGGAAATCCCGGTCGATACGCTGGCGGCGCGCACCGCCCATGTCGTGCAGTCCTGCTTCAACGGGCGGCGCATGGTCGTCTTCTCCGGCGGCGAGGCGCGGGACACCGAAGGCCTGCTGAACGAGATAAGGCAGCTCCGGGACGGCGGCGCCACCGGCTCCATCGTCGGGCGAAACGCCTTCCAGCGCCCGCGCGAGGATGCGCTGGCGCTGCTCGGCCGGATCGTGGACATCTATCTGGGCAAGGCATGAGCGAAACTGCGCCGGACAGCACCGCCGCCATCGAGAGCTGGCACGCGCATGTCTATTTCGACCAGGCGACCAAGACGCGCGCCTGGGACCTGAAGCAGCGGGTCGGCGAGGCGTTCGGCGACAGGGTGACGGTCGGGCGCTTCCATGAACGGCCGGTCGGGCCGCATCCGATGTGGAGCTTCCAGATCGCCTTCCAGCCGGATGTCTTCGCGGAGCTGGTGCCCTGGCTCGCGCTGGAGCGCGACGGGCTCATCGTACTGGTCCATCCCAATGCCGGCGACGACCTGCTGGACCACCGCGACCGCGCGCTCTGGCTCGGCGCCGGCCTCGACCTCAAGCTCGGCATGTTCGAACGGGACGGCTGAAAGCCGTTCATGGGTGGAAGACGGTCATCAGAAGGGCGGAAAGCGGCATGGCGGCGAACGTCGAAAGCACAACCGCCGCGGAGGCGCGGCGCTCGTAAATGCCGTAGTGCTGCGCCAGCACGAACACATTGGCCCCGACCGGCATCGCCGCCGCCAGCACGGCGACCGCCGTCTCGAACGGACCGAGCCCGACCGCGCCCGCAACCAGCCACACCATGATGGGATGCGCGATGAGCTTGAACCCGCACAACGCCGTGCTGTCGCGGAGGTCGCCGGCGATGCGGTGGGCGGCGAGCGCCGCGCCGAGGCCGGCAAGGGCCGCCGGAGAAGAGGCCGCCGCCAGCAGGTCAACCGCCACGGCGGCAGGTCCCGGCAGGCGCCAGGGCAAAAGCGCCCAAAGCGTGCCGAGCGCAATCGCGATCAGAAGCGGGTTGGCAGCCACGCGCCCAAGCGCGGCCGCAGCGGCACCCTGCCTGCCTCTCGCCGTCTCGATCCGCAGCACGGGCAGGCCGACAAACAGGACTGTGGTGAGCGCGATGATCGCCGTCATCGGGCCGGCTGCCGCTCCGCCCATATGGGCCACGATCACCGGCATGCCGAGAAATATGTTGTTCGAGAAGCAGGCTCCCATGCCGGTGAGCGCGCGTTCCTCGACCGGGGCGCGCCGGCCGAACGCCTCGACCGCTGCCAGCAGCACCAGCGTCGGCCCGAAATAGGCCACGACAAGCCGCCAGTCGAAGCCCTGGAGCAGCGCGCCCTCCGACGCCGCGCGGAACAGCGCGGCCGGCATGGCGAGGTAATAGACGAAACCGTTCAGCCCCTTGCCGCCCGCCTCGTCGATCCAGCCGACCCGCGCTGCCGCTGCCCCGGCAAAGACCAGCAGGAACGCCGGCAGCGCCACTTCGAGAAACGCACCCATCGCCCGACCCTTCCACGACATGACGGCGGAGGAAACGGGGCTGTTGCCGCAGGCCGCGCACCTGGAGCCAGAGAGTCGGTCGCGGCGTGCTATATTCGGGCTTCCCGAGGCGAGGCGCCGGGAGGCCGAACGACATGGACGGCGCAGGCCGGGCAATCCCGCCGGAACCGAGCGAAAGCCGCTATCGCGAAGACGGCTCCCTGGTGCGGGAAGCCTGGGCGTTGCCGCTTGAGGAGGCGTTTCTGGAGGCGTTCCTCCGCGACCTGTTCGAGAACCACTGGTCCGGCATCCGCTTCGGACCGATGATCCAGGGCGCAGCCTATGAATGGAAATGCCCCGGCGCGCCGGAGCGGATAAGCCTCTTCGACGGCTATCTCACGGTGATGTTCGGCAATGGCGGGCATTTCCACCTGTGCATCGGCGAAAACCGGGGCTCGTCCGCCAGCCCCACCGGCCCGGCGCTCCGCGCGCACCGCAGGCCTTCCCGGGCGGAGATATTCCGGGGCTTCGACCGTGACGCCAAACCCCTTACCTGGGGCTTCGAAATGTGGAACGGCAAGGGCGAGAACGGCCTCACCGTTCTCTTTCCAAGCCCGTTCCTCAACGATGACGACACCCTCGCCGCTCCTCCCGACTTCAGCCGGCTCGCAACCTGGCGCGCCGTCTCGGCGCGGTGGCTCGGCCGCGCGCCGGAAGCGCTCGACGAGGAGGGCAAGGGCTTCGCCAGGTTCGGACACTGAAGCCTCGGCCGGAAATGCGGTAGTCTTGTCCCGATGAGCTGGCCCGGGAACGAGGAAAGCCTCGAAGAGCGCCGCGCGCGCTGGCGGCGACGCTACGCTGAAAGCGATGCGGCGGCGGGAATTGAGACGACGGCGGACTTCACGCCCTTCCGGCAGATCAACGATGTTTTCACCCGCGCCTTCTGGGACGAGCGGGTGCGCACGGAGGAGTCGGACGCCTTCTTCCATTCCTACCGGGCGGATTTCACCGCGCGACGGGGCGACGGCTTCAACCAGAGGGATTTCGCCCTCCGCAATGCCTCCTGGCTGATCTCCGACCTGATAACCAACCGTCATATAGAACAGGGCCGGCGCGAGGGATTCCAGGCGGCGATCTCTGACGACACGCCTGTCGTTGTTGACAAGGTCGCCGTCGAGGACCGGGAAGCCATGGCGGCCGAGATCAAGAAGGTCGCCCGGTTCTTCGGCGCCAGCCTTTGTGGCATCACGGAATACGATGAGCGTTGGACCTACGAGTCGCGGGTGGATGTGCGGGACTTCACCGAGGCTGCTGTCGGTCTGCCCGAGGGGCTGGAGCATGTCGTCGTGCTGGGCCACGAGATGGATGAGGGGCTTGTGGCGACCTACCCTTCCGCGCTGGCCGGGGCCGCGACCGGGCGGGAATACAGCCACGAGGCGACGATCGTCATGCAGCTCGCCGCCTATATCAGGGCGCTTGGCTACAATGCGGTCGCCTCGATGAACGATACGGCGCTCGCCATTCCCTATGCGCTCAAGGCCGGTCTTGGCGAGTATGCGCGCAACCAGCTGGTCATTACTCCGGAGACGGGCCCGCGCCTGCGCCTTTCAAAGATCTTCACGGAAC
>JAPOZD010000293.1 GCA_026706245.1 Alphaproteobacteria bacterium | reverse complement strand
CAAAAACTACTTCAACGCCGCCGGATACCGACCAACATGATCGGATTCCGCTCTAGCCTGCCTTCGCAGCAAGGGTCAGCACGCAGCGGTAGAGCACTTCGACCGATCCGTCGGTCTTCGCGTGCCGGTCCATCAGCGTCTCGACCTCGCGGTCGAAGAGCTTGGCGCCGGCGGCGTCGCGCGCGGCCTGCGCCCTCGAAGACGAGCGGGACATCGCCATGAAGGCGTCCGGGCGCATCGGCCTTGTCCAGACCTCGCTTTCCTCATGCGTCGAAGCCGTCCAGTCGAGCGCGGCGAGCTCCCCCCGGATGTCGAACTCGCGGTAGTCGCGCCGGTAGCCGGGGCTGTAGCGCTCCAGCAGGACCTCGTAGCCGGCAGCGAACCGGTCCTGCCGCCAGTCCCGGTTGTTGTAAAGGATGGCGACCGCGCCGCCGGGTTTCAGCACCCGTCCGCACTCCCGGTAGAAGGCGGGCCGGTCGAACCAGTGGAGCGCCTGGGCCGAGAAGACGAGGTCGATGCTCCCGTCGCCTGCGGGCAGCGCCTCCGCCCTGCCGTCAATCCAGACCGTTCCCGGCGCGGCGTCCGACGCGGCCTCCCGGCGCATGGCGGGGCTCGGCTCCACCGCCAGGATGGACGCCCACGGCCCCAGAACACCGGCAAGCGCGCGGGTGCCGATGCCGGTGCCCGCGCCCGCATCCAGCACTTCCAGCGGCCCCTCCGGCAGCCAGCCGGCAATCCGGGCGACCAGCTGCTCCGGATAGTGCGGCCGGGCCTCCCGGTAGTCCCCGGCGATGCGCTCATAGTCGGGTTTCACGCCTGCCGCCTCCTGATAGGATAGCGGGCATGCTACCGGAAGCCTATCTCGCCCGCACCGCCGCCGATGTCGGCCGGCCCGAGCTTGCCGTGCTGCCCGTCGGCGCGTTCGAGCAGCATGGGAGCCACCTGCCGCTCGCCACCGACAGCCTGATCGCGGGCGCGCTGGCGGCCGGTCTCTCGGAGAAGGTCGGTGGGCTGCTGCTGCCGGTGCTGCCCGTCTCCTGCTCGCAGGAGCATGCGGGCTTCCCCGGCACGGTCTGGCTGGGGGCCGGCACGCTGGCGGCGATCGTGGGCGACATCCGCGCGAGCCTCGCGCATGCCGGCATCGAACGGCTTGCCATCGTCAATGCGCATGGCGGCAACATGGTGCTGGCTCATCTTGCGCGGGAGGCCAATCTGGAGGCCCCGCGCGTCTGGCTCGGCCCCGGCCGGCATATCCAGGAAGCCGCCTTCGCCGCCGCCGGCATCGAGACGAGCGTGCATGACGACATGCATGCCGGCGAATACGAAACCTCTGTCCTGCTCCACTGCTGGCCCCAGCTGGTCCGCATGGAGGAAGCCGCCGACGAACTCGCCGAACGCCCGCTGCTCGCCGTCAGGGGCCTCGCCGCTTACAGCCGCTCCGGCACCATCGGCCGCCCGACCCGCGCCACGGCGGAGAAAGGCAGCAAGGCGCTCGCGGCGATGACGGAAGCGATGGCGGCGGAGGTGCGGGAGGTGTTCGGCCTGTAGGCCCGATCCGCGCTACGCGGCGGCGCGGCAGAAGCAGGCGCTGTCTATCGGGATGTCGGCGCGGGCCTTGGCGAAGTCGAGTCTCTGGCGGAGCAGGCGGAGCTCGTTGGCGTCTCCGTCCTGCTCCACGCATTCGACGAGGCCTTGAAGCGCCCAGACATTGTCGGGATGCTGGCAGCAGCGCGGAAGGGCGCCACTGTAGCCGAGGTCTTCGCGGAACACGGCCTCGGCTTCCCCGAACAGGCCCTGCTCGGCCAGCAGCGCGCCGAGCGCATGGCGCGGCGGGTGCATCCAGGCCCAGGGCTCGGTGTAGTTGAGTGCGTCGTCGCGCGAGACCGCCAGGCGCAGGCTCTCGAACGCGCGGTCGCGATTGCCTTTCCGGTATTCCAGTTCGCCCGCCAGCATGGCCTCGCCGACGCGGAGCATGTCGCGGACCGTGTTGCTGAGGAAGATCGCGTCCTCCGGAATCGCCGCCGCAGCCTTGTCGAATGCCCCTCTCGCCGCTTCCGCCGCGCCGATATCGCCGAGCGCGGCGTGCGCCACCCCCTGCCCGTAGGCATGCATGGCGGCGCCGATCGGGCGCAGCGACGGCTCGTCCGGCCCGCGCGCCCCGGCAAGCTCGCGCCAGCGGCCGAAGCGGACCGCGACATGCGTGCACATGGCGGAATAACCGTCCAGGATCGACGCCATGAACGGCGCGCTTCGGGCTATCAGCCCGGACCTTGCCACCTTGCGAATCCGCTCGGCGGCGTGGGCGGCCTTGCCGTGCTGGCCGAGGAACATGGCCGCATACATGAACAGGTGGAGGTCGTGGCAGCGGGCGGTCGTGTAGAAGTTCCTGTCCCCGGCATGGGCAAGATATTTGTCGTCGGCCCGCACCGCGCGCTCGCTCTGCGACACGGACTGGGCATAGTCGCCGCAGAGCACATAGATATGCGCCGGCATGTGCTCCATATGGCCGGCATCGGGCGCGTAGCCGCGCAACATGTCGGCGGCGTTCAGCGCGCGCTCGGGGAAGGGCGACATTTCCAGCGTGTGGATATACATGTGCGGAATGCCCGGATGGACGGGGCCGCCCCGCCCGATCCGGTCCATCCAGCGCTCCAGCACCGGGATCGCCTCCATCGTGCGGGCATCCGGGTCGGGCTCGCCCGTCTTCAGGTTCCAGAGCCGGCGGGGCGTGCAGGTGATCGCGGCCTCGACATAGAGCGCGGCGATGTCGGGGTCGTCCGGATAGGCGCGGCAGACCTCGCGCATGGCGTCGGCATAGTCCCGATGCCAGGCGTCGAGCACCTCGCGGTCCCGCTCATGGCCATTCCGGTAGCGCTTCGCCAGGGCCTGTATGAGGGCCCGTTCGGCCGGCGCCGCATCGCCCGTAAGCGACAGCGCGGCCGAGGCCGCCTCATGGCAGACCGGCAATATTTCGGCGATCTCGGCGTCGGAGTAGCGGATCCACGCCCGGTTGTAGAAGGGGCCCATCGCATGGGCGATCCCCCATCGGGCCATGGCGCAGGCGGGATCCGCCTCCGCCGCCCGCCGGTAGCAGGCGGCGGCCTCGTCATGGTTGAAGGCGAAGTTCCAGTACAGCCCGCGGTCGACCCAGCGCTGGGCGGCCTCCGATGTCGTCGAGACCGTGCGCGACCAGGGTCCGAGGTCGAAATTGTAGCTCACGACGGGTCCCTCCGAAGCAAGCCGTCGCCGGGATTACGCCGGCACAGTATAGCCCGCTGCCCTTGCAGCCCGGTCCCATTCCAGTGTCGGGGCGAATGTCTCCCGCGTGACCGTCTCGAATCCCTCGATGAGCAGCGTGTCGCGGAATCGCCCGAACCAGGGCCGCTCATGCGCTGCCGCGAAGGAGGCGCGCAGACGGTGGACCGTTTCCTCCGGCAAGGCCGGCGCGGCGACGAAGGCGGGCATCGGCGCGGTCGCGGTCGAGTCCAGAATGCGGACGCCCTCCGTCAGCGCGGGCTCGTATTTCCGCATCAGCATGTGCCAGTAGGCGTCCAGCGGCCCGATGTCGATGCTGCCGTCCAGCACGCTGTCGAGGATGCGCCGCGCGGTGACGAGATGGCCGACGGATTTCCCGTATAGCTGCTCTCGGCCGCCATCCCGCCAGGGCAGGAGATGGCGGCGCAGCGCATTGAAGCCCGAATGCGAGTGCTCGATGGTCCAGCCGACCGCGCCGCCGAAGGTGTCCGCGAGCGTGGTGTAGGGCGCGTCCTTCCGCACGATCAGGTCGCTCCGGTAAACCGCTTGTCCCCCGGCCCAGGGTGCGGCAGGCACCGGCGAGGCCAGCGGCGCGACCTCGGCTATCCCGAGCGCAATCGGGTATCCGCACATCTGCACGCAGCCAAGATCGGGACGGCGCCACAACTCCTCCAGCGGCTGCGGCGCGGCATAAGTCAGGTAGTCCAGAGTCGCCCCGGCGTCCTCCGCCACATGGCCAATCAGGTCCTTCCACTCCGCCTCAGCTTCAGGGCTGACGGCATACATGCGGGCGTTGGAGATGAAAGTCATGGTCGTAGAGCCTGACATGCGCCGGGCTCCATCTCCAGATGCAATACGTGGCATGTTCGACCCGGTGGGGCCGGAAAGGAGTACGCACAGCCTGTTCAGGCTCCGGAAACGATTTCGACTTGAAGGGAGGCTGGAGAATGCTTAGGATATCGTTAGACAATGTATATTGTGGAGTATATCATGCGGGTGTCGAAATGGGGCAACAGTCTGGCGGTGCGGTTGCCCAAAGCAGTTGTGAACGATCTCGGCCTGAAGGCGGGCGACCGTCTTGAGATCGTGTCCGCCAATCCCGAGCGCCTCGCCGTTGCCAGAGATGAGCGCAAGCTACGGGCCATCGAACGGATGCGCGCCCGCGCCCTGCCCATTCCCGCCGACTACGCCTTCGACCGGGACGAAGCCAACGCCCGATGACAATCTTCTTCGACACCAATGTTCTGGTCTATGCCCAGGGACCGGGCATAAAGGGGGACAAGGCTCGTCAGGCGCTTACGGATGGTGGCGTTATCAGTGTGCAGGTGGTGAACGAGTTTGCCAATGTCTTGCGGCGGAAGTTCCGGCTGGAGTGGAACATCGTTGCGGCGGCAGTCGCAGATGTGCGGGAGCTGTTCGACTCGATCCGGCCTGTCGATATCGAGACGCATGAAGCCGCCATTGCACTGGCCGAGGCGCATGGCTTCAGCTTCTACGATTCGCTGATCGTCGCCTCGGCTCTGCAGGCCGGATGCGAAACACTTCTTACGGAAGATCTACAGGCCGGGCGGCGGATCGATAGCCTCGTTATCGTCAATCCGTTCGCCGCGGACAGGTAACGCTCCTTCAGTTCACCCCCGCCATGCGCCGGAGTTCGGCAGCCTCTATCCCAACCGACACAGCCGCCGCCTCCAGTTCCCGCCAGGTTTCGTCGTCCACGGGGATGCCGCCCTGGCTGCGTTCGGCGTGGGTGGCGCGTTCGGGGTCTCCGGGGACGAGGACGGGGAGGGCGGGGTCGGCGGGGGGCGAGGCCTTTACGTGCGCGATGGTGGCGTCCATCTCGGCATTGTAGAAGCCGGGGTCCACCAGCCGGGCCGGGTCGAAGACGATGGAGAGCATGTTGTTCAGGATCGTGTCCTGCTCATGGTCGGTCTCCGGGCGGCAGGTCTGGCCGCCTGAGAGCACGCCCGCCATCATCTCGCTCATCAGCGCCATGCCGTAGCCCTTGTGCCCGCCGATGGGCAGGATCGCGCCCATCGGCCGCTCGAACATGACATTCGGGTCGGCGGTCGGCCGGCCCCTGTTGTCGATCAGGATGCCCGGCGCCATCCGCTCGCCCTTGTTCTTCGCAACGCGGACCTTGCCGTGGGCGACGGTGCTGGTCGCCATGTCGAGCTGGGTCACGGGGTTCGCGCCGGTCGCCGGCATGGTGATGCAATAGGGGTTGGTGGCGAAGCGCGCATCCGAGCCGCGCCAGGGCGCCACCAGGCCGGGGTGGCCGACAACATTGACATAGTGGATCGAGATGAGCCCGGCCCGCGCGCACTGCTCGCCCCAGGCGCCGATGCGGCAAAGATGGAACGAGCGGCGCACGGCCATGACGCAGACGCCGTGCTGCTTCGCCCGCTCGATGGCGAGTTCCATCGCCTGCCTGCCGACCGACTGGCCGTAGCCTGCCTTGCCGTCCACCACCAGCATGGCGCCCGTGTCCACGAGCAGGTCGATCTTCATGTTCGGCCGAAGCTCGCCCTCCTGCACCGCCCTGATATAGCGCGGCAGCATGCCGATGCCGTGGCTGTCATGGCCGGTCAGATTGGCATAAACGAGGTTGTCGGCCACATCGGCCGGCTCGTCCCCGCTGCTTCCGGCGGCGGCGCAGATGGCGTGCGCGACGGCGCGCAGGTTCTCATGGCGAATCGTGGGCATGGGAGGCGGTCCGTTTCTGGAATGCGGTTCGGTTCCGGTGGAGCGACGGGCTGTCGGTGGTCAACCGCCCGTCTCGCGGCCCACTCGTCGCCCCGGACGGAGCGGAGGTCCGGGGCCCATCCCTGACCGTCTCGACCCGGCTCGACGGCCGGTAGATGGCCCCCGGCTCAAGGCCGGGGTGACGGTTGTGCTTCGGTTCGGGGCGCAACAGGACGGGTTCCGGGGCTATTCGGCGGCGCGATGTTCCGGGAAGAGGCGCCCCAGGCCGTCGGGGGCGGCGAGGCCGCGTTCGGTGATGAAGCCGGTCACGAGCCGCGCCGGCGTCACGTCGAAGGCGTAGTTGGCGGCGGGCGAGCCCGGCGGCGTTACGGCGACGGCTGCAAGGCCGCCTTCCTCCGTCCGCCCCCAGACCTGCTGCACCTCGGCGGCGTCGCGCTCCTCTATCGGGATCGAGGCGAGGCCGTCCGAGACCGTCCAGTCGATGGTCGGGCCCGGCAGCGCGACATGGAACGGCACGCCGTTGTCATGGGCAGCCAGCGCCTTGGTGTAGGTGCCGATCTTGTTGCAGACATCGCCGGTCGCTGTCGTGCGGTCCGTGCCGACGATGCAGAGATCGACCCGCCCGCGCT
>JAPOZD010000244.1 GCA_026706245.1 Alphaproteobacteria bacterium | reverse complement strand
CATGGTGCGTCGAGCCGCTTGCCCGATGCCCCGCATCGAACTGCGCGGCTCTCCTTCCCTGCCGGCTCCACACCGCCGCGCAGGCCATGACAATGGTGAGAAATGCGGGCTAGCGGTCGAGGACCGACTCGAACCCTTCGAATTGTGGATGGCCGAGATAGAGGTCGCGCCGGCCGCCGGCGCCCGCATGGGCCTTCCGGAACGCTTCCGAGCGCGTCCAGTCGGTGAAGGCGTCCCGGTCGCGCCAGATCGAGTGGGAGGCGTAGAGCGTGTGATCTTCTTCCTCCGGCCCCCTGAGGAGACGGAATTCGACAAATCCCGGCACCCCGTCGAGATGGGAGTTGCGCTCCGACCAGAGCTGCTCGAAATCCGCCTCGCGCCCGCGCACGATGCGAAAGCGGTTCATTGCAATGAACATCGCCTGCCCGTCCTTCCCCGCCGCCATCGGCTTCGGGGCAAGAATAACCGGCCGCGCCGGCAGGGGAAGCCGCGTTGCGGGCCTGTCGGCGGCTGCCTATGATGCGCGGCTTCCTGCTAACGGCCCGTTCCCATGCTGACCTCGCTCCGAAAAGGCGCCGCTTCCTGGCTTGCCAAAATCCTCTTTGCCCTGCTCATCCTGAGCTTCGCCGCGTGGGGCGTCGGGGACTACCTTTCACCGGAAGTGGACGACGCCGTGGCGACGGTCGGCGAGTCCGAGATCGGGGCCGAGGAGTTCAGGCGCGAATACTCCCGCCAGTTCAATGAATGGCGCCGGCGCCTCGGCGGCAATGTCACCCCGGAAATCGCCGCGCAGCTCGGCCTGCCCCAGGAGGTGCTCCAGGCGACGGTCCGCCGCCGGCTGGTGGAGCTCGAGGCGGGCCGGCTGGGCCTTGCGGTCGGAGACGGCCAGGTCCGCCGCACTATCGAGGAGGACCCGAATTTCGGCGGGCGCCTCGGCGGCTTCGACCGCGCGCTGTTCGAGCGGGTCCTGCTCACCAACGGGCTGACCGAGGGCGAGTTCGTCGCCATGCTCCGCCGCGATATAACGAGGCGCCAGGTCGACCGGTCGGTCGGGCGCAATGTCCGCGCATCGCGAAGCATGGCCGAAGCGGTGCACCGCTACCGGAACGAGACCCGCAGGGCGGTGCTGATCCGGGTGCCGGAGGCCACGGCCTTCCCGGAAGACCCGGGCGAGGGGGAGCTGCGCGCCTGGCACGAGACCAACCGGGACAGCTTCATGGCGCCCGCATACCGGGCCGTCACGGCGATCGTGCTCGACCCCGACCAATGGCTGGACCGGGTGGACGCCGACCCCGCCCTGGCGCGCGAAGCCTATGAGGCACGCATGGCGGACTTCACCGTGCCGGCGACCCGGCGCGTCCGGCAGGTGCTCTTCGACAACGGGTCGAAAGCGCAGGAGTTCATGACGGCGCTGGCCACCGGCGCGGAACTGGAACAGGCGGCCGGGAACATCGGCGCCCCGGTCAGCGACCTCGGCCCCGTCTCCCGCAATCAGCTGCCCCAGCCCGCCCTGGCCGAGGCGGTGTTCTCCCTCGGGGAAGCGGGCGTCACAGGCCCGGTGGAGACGCCGCTCGGCTGGCATGTGCTGGCCGTGGACCAGATCGCGGAGGAAAACGTGATCCCGTTCGAGGACGTTAAGGAAGGTCTGGAACGGGAGGTTGCGCGCGAGATTGCCATAGAACGGCTGGCGGAGCTGGCGAACGACCTGGACGACCAGCTGGGCGGCGGCGCGACCTTCGAGGACGCGGCGCGCGCGCTTGACCTGCCGATGTTGACGATCGCGGCCGTGGATGCGTCCGGCCGCGACCGCGCCGGCCAGCAGCCGGAGGGCCTGCCGGCCGAAGCGAACTTCCTGCGCACGGCCTTCTCCACGTCTGTGGGCGAAGACAGCCTTCTCGGCGAACTCGGGGACGGCGGCTATTTCGTGCTCCGGGTGGAAAGCGAGACGCCGCCGGCCGTGCGCCCGTTCGAGGAAGCGAAGCCGCTGGTGCTGTCGGCCTGGCGCAAGGAGCGGCTCGACGAAGCGGCGAAGGCGAGGGCCGACGCCCTGGCGGAAAGGCTGCGCGAGGGCCGCACGCCCGCATCGGTCGCCGGCGGGCTCGCGGTGACCGAAACCGGGCCGTTCACCCGCATACAGGCCGAGCCGGAGTCCGGCCGGTCCCATGAGGTCGTCGAGGCGGTGTTCGCGGCGGAGCGCAGCGAGGTTGTCGTGGCGCGCGCCGGCGACGGCTATGCGGTCGCGGTCGTCGAGGGCATCGAGCCGCCGCCCTATTCCGAGCAGGAGGTCGAGGCGATCAGGGAGCAGCTTTCGGCCGAAATGGTCGAGGATGTCCGGCGGCAGTTTCATGCTGCGCTGCAGGACCGGTTCGGGGTCGTGGTCAATCGCGACCTGCTCGCCCAGTTCAACTGAGCGGACGACCGGATAGCGCCAGCCATGCTCGAGCCTGCCGACTTTCCCTCCTTCGAGGCCCGTTACCGGTCCGGCCGCGCGCAGCTGGTCTGGACCACCCTGGTCGCGGACCTTGAAACGCCGGTCTCGGCGATGCTCAAGCTGTCCGCCGGGCGGGCCAATTGTTTCCTGCTCGAATCGGTCGAGGGCGGCGCGATCCGCGGGCGCTACTCGTTCATCGGCCGGGACCCAGATATCGTCTGGCGCTGCCGGGGCGACGCGGCCGAGATCAACCGCTGCGCGCTCGACGACCCGGACGGGTTCGAGCCCTGCGGCAAAGGCGCCCTCGAGTCCCTGCGCGACCTGGTCGAGGAGTGCCGCATCGACGACCTGCCGGAAGACCTGCCGCCGATGGCGGCCGCGCTCGTCGGCTATATGGGATACGACATGGTGCGCCTCATGGAGCGCCTGCCGGACGAGCCGCCCGACCCCGTCGGCATTCCGGACGGGCTGTTCCTCCGCCCGACCATCATGGCCGTGTTCGACCTGATCGAAGACCGCATTTCGCTGGTGACGCCGGTCTGGCCCGGGGACGGCATGACGGCCGAGACCGCGTGGCTGCGCGCCGAAGAACGCCTGGCGGCGGCTCTGGCCGACCTCGAAGGGGCAGCGATAGACCGGCGCGAGAGCGCGCCGGCCGCGCTCCCCGATGCAACGCCGCGCTCCAACATGACGCGGGAACGGTTCCACGAGGTCGTGGAGACGGCCCGGGACTACATCCATGCGGGCGACGCCTTCCAGATCGTGCCGGCGCAGCGCTTCTCCCTGGACTTCACGCTCCCGCCCTTCGCGCTCTACCGCGCGCTCAGGCGGCTCAACCCCTCGCCCTTCCTGTTCCACCTCGATTTCGGCGCCTTCTCCATCGTCGGCTCCAGCCCGGAAATCCTGGTGCGGGTATTCGGCGGGCGCGTCACCGGCCGCTGGCCGGAACCCGGCCCCGCGGCCGGGACGCCGCCGAAGACCGCCGACTCGCGGCCGAATTGCTGAGCGACCCGAAGGAGGTCGCCGAGCACCTGATGCTGCTCGACCTCGCCCGCAACGATGTCGGTCGGGTGAGCCGCATCGGCAGCGTCGAGGTCACGGAGCAGTTCGAGATCGAATACTATTCCCATGTCATGCATATCGGCTCCGAGGTGCAGGGCGACCTGGACCCGCGCTACGACGCCATCGGCGCGCTGGTCGCGGGCTTCCCGGCGGGCACCGTCTCGGGCGCGCCGAAAGTGCGGGCGATGGAAATCATCGACGAGCTGGAGCCGGAGAAGCGCGGCATCTACGCCGGCTGCATCGGCTATTTCGCCGCGGACGGCTCGATGGATACCTGCATCGCGCTGCGCACGGCGCTGGTTAAGGACGATGTGCTCTATGTGCAGGCGGGCGTGGGCGTCGTCGCCGACAGCGACCCGGAGACGGAGTACCAGGAAAGCTGGGACAAGGCCCGCGCGCTGATGCGCGCGGCGGAGGAGGCGGTCCGGTTCGCGGCCCATGCGCGGCCCTCGGGAGCCAATCTTCCCGATTCGGCGTTGAACCCGGGCTAGAATCGGGAGTAACGGGAGGCGCAACCGTTTCGACCCGAACTGAGGCGCATGGCCAACCTCTTCCAGCAAGCCGCCGTCGAAAGCGACTATACCGCTGAGCATGTGGAGGTGCTCGAGGGCCTCGAGCCCGTCCGGCGGCGGCCCGGCATGTATATCGGCTCGACCGACGAAACCGGGCTCCACCATCTCGCCGCCGAGCTGCTCGACAACGCCATGGACGAGGCGATCGCCGGCCATGCGGACCGCATCGAGTTCTCCCTGGACGCCGAGGGCTGGGTCGAGGTCCGCGACAACGGGCGCGGCATCCCGGTGGACCCGCACCCCAAGTTCAAGGGCCGCTCGGCGCTGGAAGTCATCCTGACGACGCTCCATTCCGGCGCCAAGTTCGACGACCGAGCCTACCGGGCCGCGGGCGGCCTGCACGGCGTCGGGGTGTCGGTCGTCAACGCGCTCGCCGCCGAGCTCGTGGTGGAGGTGGCGCGGGACCGCATATTGTGGCGGCAGAGCTACGCCAGGGGCGAGCCGGTCTCCAGGCTGGAGAAGGTGGGGATTTCCCGCAACCGGCGCGGCACGACGGTGCGCTTCCGGCCCGACCCCGGGATTTTCGGCAAGGCCGCCCGGTTCCGGCCCGAGCGGCTGTTCCGCATGGCGCGCTCCAAGGCCTGCCTGTTCGGCGGCGTGCGCATTGTGTGGCGCTGCGACGCCGGCCGGCTGCCCGCGAATTCCGAGGTGCCGGCGGAGGCCGAACTGCATTTCCCGGGCGGGCTCGCGGACTTCCTCGACCTCTCCACCGGGGAACGGCGGCGCATTGCCGACAGGGCCTTCACCGGCGCGGTGGAATTCCCGGGAGACGCCGGCAGGGTCGAATGGGCGATTGCCTGGCTCGCCGACAATGAAGGCTTTTCCTACACCTACTGCAACACCATCCCGACGCCGCTCGGCGGCAGCCACGAAGCGGGCCTGCGCCAGGCCTTGATGCGCGGGTTGCGCGCCCACGGGGAGCGCGCCGGCAACCGCAAGGCCGTCAAGGTCAACGCGGACGATGCGATGGGCGGCGCGGGCGTCATGCTGTCCGTCTTCATCCGCAACCCGCAATTCCAGGGCCAGACCAAGGAAAGGCTGGAAAGCCCGGAGACGCAGCGTCTGGTCGAACTCACGATCAAGGACCGTTTCGACCACTGGCTCGCTGCCGACACGGGAGCCGCCGATGCCATCGCCGCCTTCGCCGTCGAGCGCGCGGAGGACCGCCAGCGCCGGCGCGAGGAGCGCGACCGCAAGCGCAAGGCCAACGGCAACGGGCGGGTGCGCCTGCCCGGCAAGCTCACCGACTGCTCCCGGCGCGAGCGGGACGGCACGGAGATCTTCCTGGTCGAGGGCGATTCCGCCGGCGGCTCCGCGAAGCAGGCCCGGCAGCGGGAGACGCAGGCGATCCTGCCCTTGCGCGGCAAGATCCTGAATGTGGCAAGCGCCACCGACGACAAGCTGCGCGGCAACCGGGAGATCGCGGACCTGAAGCTCGCGCTCGGATGCGGCGTCGGCGAGGACTATCTCGACGAAGAGCTGCGCTACGAGCGCGTCATCATCATGACGGACGCGGATGTGGACGGCGCGCATATCGCGTCCCTGCTGATGACCTATTTCCTGCGCGAGATGCCGGCGCTGATCGAGAACGGCCGCCTCTATCTGGCGCGCCCGCCGCTCTACCGGCTGAGCGCGGGCGGCACCACCGCCTATGCCCGCGACGACGCCCACCGCATCGAGCTGCTGGAGTCGGTCTTCAAGGGCAAGCGCAAGGTCGAGGTCTCGCGCTTCAAGGGGCTTGGCGAAATGCCGCCCGGCCAGCTGCGCGAAACCACCATGGACCCCGACCGCCGCAGCCTGCTGCGGGTGGAGTTCGAGCCCGGGGAGTCGCTGGAGACCGTGGAGCGCCTGATGGGCCGCAACCCCCGCCACCGCCTCGCCTTCATCCAGGAAAACGCCGAGTTC
Organism: Alphaproteobacteria bacterium; assembly: GCA_026706245.1. Classification (GTDB taxonomy): domain Bacteria; phylum Pseudomonadota; class Alphaproteobacteria; order Bin95; family Bin95; genus Bin95. The sequence goes on along the minus strand of JAPOZD010000244.1, from coordinate 635 downwards.
GCAGGCGATCTGGACGTCTGAGCGGTTTTCGGTCTTCGCGCGCCACCGCCGAAGAAAAAATAATGCCGCGCCGGAAAAACTGCTTGCGCTGGATTTTTCTGTGGATATCTTGGAACAAAGAAGGAATCGGCGGCGCGATCCGCAAGGGGGCGGCATGGCTGACAACTCGGCGATCGAGTGGACGGACGCGACATGGAACCCGGTGACGGGTTGCACCAAGATCACGCGCGGCTGCGACAATTGCTATGCAGCGCGTTTCGCCGAGCGCTGGCGTGGCGTTCCGGGACATCCTTACGAGCAGGGATTTGACCTGCGTCTCTGGCCCGACAGGCTGGACCAGCCGGCGCGCTGGAAGAGGCCGCGCATGATCTTCGTCAACTCCATGAGCGACCTCTTCCACAAGAAGGTACCAAAAGACTTCATCGACGAGGTTTTCAAGCGCATGGAGGACTCGAGCCATCACACCTACCAAGTGCTGACGAAACGCAGTTCACTCATGCGCAATTACCTCAAGCGCCGCTACGTGAACGGCGCGGCGCCCGGACATATCTGGTGCGGCGTGTCGGTGGAGGACAGCACGGCCACTGCCAGAATCCGGCACTTGCAGGCAGCACCGGCGAAGGTCCGTTTCCTCT
>JAPOZD010000297.1 GCA_026706245.1 Alphaproteobacteria bacterium | reverse complement strand
TGGCGGGCGGCGTCCATCGCCTGCCCCGCCACATCGGGTTGAAGCGCGCGATGATCTCCTTTGCCGGGCCGTTGAGCAGGACAGTTCTCGGCCCGGTCTTGCTGTCGGCGAGTTCGAGTCGGTCGCCCCTGACCTCATCGCGGCGAAGACGCGTGATCTCGCCCTTTCGGCAGCCGGTGAGCAGCAGCAGGCGGATCGTATCTACCTGCTGCGCCTCGGAGGCGGAGCCTGCGGCATGGCGGTCGAGGACGAGGTGGAGGCGGGCGATCTCCTCGCGCGACAGGAACCGCGTCATCTTCCGGCCGGGATTGCGCCGGATGCCTTTTGTCGGGTTGGTCCCGATATGGCCGAGCGCGCGCGCATGGTTGAGGATATGGCCGAGCAGGTCGAGAGCGGCATTGGCCGCTCCGGGCGCGGTCCGGCTGCGGGCCTCGAACCAGCGGATGACGGAGCGGCGACCGATCCGGTCGACGCGCCGGGCTCCGAAGGCCGGGAGCAGTTGCCGTTTCAGGATGCTGTCGAGATTCCTCTGTGTGGAGGGCTTGCAGCGCGCAAAGCGATCCGTCTTCCACGGACCGGCGACGAAATCCCGAAACAGCGGCGCCGTTCCGCGAGATCCGCCATCCGCCCTGTCGTTCCCGGCTGCCGCCGCTTCCATGCAGGCGCGGCGCACTTCTTCCACCTTGCGCAGCGCCGCCGGGCCGAAGGACGTCTTCTTCACCCCTTGGTCCGTCCTGCGGTGGTAGACGAAGGTCCGGCTGCCCGAGGGGCGCACGCGTACGCCGAGCCCGGCGGCATGCGTGTCCCATACGGTATATTCACGCGCACCGGCCCGAAGCCGCGCAATGCCGGCGTCGGTCAGTTTCCTGCGGTCCGGCATCGCTCAACTCCCGAGAATGCCGGCAAGCGCGTCGGCCGCCTCCCGGACCGGCCGGTCGGAAAGGTGGGCGTATCTGAGCGTCGTCTGCGCATTGTCGTGCCCCAGCAGGCGCGCTGTGGTCGTGATACTCTCGCCGCCCATGATGGCGATGCTGGCGTAGGAGTGGCGGCAATCGTGAAGCCGGACATCCGCGATCTCCGCCTCCTGCCGGACCCGACCCCAGAACTTGTCGAAGACGGCCGCACTCGCCGGGCCCCAGGACCGCGGCGAGGGAAAGACCCATTGGCCCTCGCGCGACAGTCCGTCCAGCACGGCGCGGGCAGGCGAGGACAGCCAGACTGTCCGGGGTCCCGTCTTTCCGTCGCGCAGGAACAGGCGCCCCTCCCTGTAATCGGACCAGGCCAGCGTCACGATCTCGGTCTTGCGGCAGCCGGTCAGCAGCAGCAGGCGGACGAATGCCGCCTTGCGGGGATACCGCGCCTCGTGACGGTCCAGCACCTGTCCGAGCCGGCATAGCTCTGGCTCGGACAGAAACCGCTCCCGGCCCTTGCGGCGATACCGCTTGATACCCGTGCAGGGATTGCTGCCTTCCGGGCGGTAACCGTAAATCTCAGCCTGGCGCATGATGACCGAGAGGATCGGTGCGGACCTATCGGCCGCCACCGGCGTGGCGTGCAGGGAGGCGAACCAGCGCTGCACGTCCTGCTTTGCTATGTCGGCAATGTTCATCCCGGCGAACCATGGGAGGAGCTGGTTGCGCAGATAATCCCGGTTCACCTTCATGGTTCCGGGCTTCCAGCGCCGTCCGTAGCGGTCGAAAACCTCATCCGCCACGGTCTCGAACAGCCTCTCTTCAGGCAGGACGGGCGCTTCGTCCCGCCGGATTGCGGCAAGAAGTTCCGTGGCCAGCCTGCGGGCTTCCTGGAGGTCGAGGTCGCCGACGGCACCCACCGTCTTCCAGACCCGGCGGCTCTCATGCTGGCTATGGATGAAATAGCGTTTGGCTCCCGAGGGAAGGACGCGAACGCCGAACCCCTTCAGCCCGCTGTCGCGAATGTCGTAGGGAGACCGGCGGGGCCCGAAGCCCTCGATCCGGCTCTCCGTAAGGCGGACGGTTGACATGCATTTTCCTCCTGCATCTGCTTGCAGGCGGGGGAAATTGCGGTTGCAGTTGCACCCCCAACCTGCGGTTGCACGAGGAAAAACAAACGCTGTATCAGTAACTTAGCACCGAAGGTGCGGCACGAAGGTGTCGCCGCCGGTCTCGACCAGGTAGCCCGAGCCCATGCGCCGGAGCGAGGGCGCGGGCGTGCCGGTGCCGAGCAGGGTGAGGCGCATGACTTGTCTCTCCCGGCGAAAAAGCGCAAGCATCGGGTGGTTAGGGCGTCCGGGCGATCCTAGCTTTGCCTCCGACACCCGGCAAGGAGACCCCGGACCCATGCCCATGAGCCTCTATTCCCGCATCGAAGCCGCGCTCGCCATGATCGCCGAGAACCAGGCCGACCAGCCGGGGCTCGACGAGATGGCCGCCGCCGCCTGCATGAGCCCCCACCACTTCCAGCGCACCTTTCGCCGCTGGGTCGGCATCAGCCCGACCAAGTTCCTGCAATATCTGACCCTGGAGCGTGCCAAGGCCAGCCTCGCGGAGAATGCGAGCGTGATGGAGGCCTCCTGGGACGCGGGCCTGTCCGGCCCCGGTCGGCTTCACGACCTGTGCGTGACCCACGAGGCCGTCACCCCCGGCGACTACAAGCGGCGCGGCGCGGGGCTCGCCATCCGCTACGGCATCCACGACTCCCCCTTCGGGCGCTGCCTGCTGATGGCGACCGACCGGGGCCTCTGCGGGCTCGCCTTCGCCGCCGAAGGAGAAGAGCGGGCGGGGCTCGACAACATGCGCCGGCGCTGGCCGGCCGCGGCCTTCATGGAGGCGCCGGACGAGACCGCCGCGCTCGCCGGGCGGATATTCGAGCCGAAGGCCGGCGCGCCGCCGCTGCCGCTCACGCTCCACGGCACCAATTTCCAGATCCGCGTCTGGGATGCGCTGCTGCGCATTCCGCCGGGCGCGCTCGCGACCTATGGCGACGTGGCGGCGGCGGTCGGCGCGCCGCGCGCGGCCCGGGCGGTCGGCGCCGCCATCGGCCGCAACCCGGTCTCCTGGCTCGTGCCCTGCCACCGGGTCATTCTCGCGAACGGCTATCTCCACAATTACGAGTGGGGGCTGGCCCGCAAGGCGGCGCTGATCGGCTGGGAGGCCGCCCGCGGCGAGGAGCGCCGCTCGGCTGCGGCGTAAGCACGCCCTGTAGCAACGAACGACGCGAGCGCACGGGCACGGGCGTCACCCCGGCGAGCCGTTTCGCCGCCTCGGCGATCACCACCCCGCCGAACACCGGCAGGCAGCGCCGCCCGAACCGCTCCCACGCCTCCGCTGCGCCCGGCCGCACCAGCCGGCGGAGCGGCGGGGCGAACAGCGCCTCCTCGCTGCCGAGCGGCTCGAACATCGCCTCGCGCAGCAGCCGCTCCAATTGCGAGCGCGACCAGGGCCGGCCGTGACCGAAGGGCGTGTGCTCGAAGCGCGCCCAGAGGCCGCGGCGGCTCGGCGCGATGACCATCAGCCGGCCCTCCGCCGCCAGGATGCGCCAGATCTCGCGGAGCCGCCCCGCCAGATGGTCCGAGGTCTCGACATCGTGGGCAAGCAGCACGCGGTCGAAGGCGAGGTCGGGAAAGGGCAGCGCGTCCTCTTCCGTCAGCACGGTGCGGCAGCGCCCGGCCGGGGGCCAGCGCAGCGCGCCCTGTCCCGCCGGCATGGCCGCCAGCACATGCGCCGCCCTGCCGTCGAGCCCGTCGAGCAGGGGCGGCGCATAGCCGAGGCCCAGCACCTGCATCGCGCCGAGCGAAGGCCAGCGCCGCCGCACGCGCTCAGCCAGCACAAGCCCCGCCGCCCGCCCGAGCGGCCCGTCATAGAAGGCGCGAAGCTCGGTGACGTCGCTGCGCATGGGCGCGTCCTCAGAGGGTCCGCAATCCGAGATGACGCTCCATCGGATCGAAATCGCGGTCCGCGTGAAGCAGCACGTGGCCGTTCTCCATGCAGAAAGTGGCGATCAGCACGTCGATGGTCTTGCGCGCCGTGACGCCAACGGCTCGCAAGGCGCGATAGTTCCGGGCGCTCGCCATTGCGACGGCGTGGCCGACCATCGGCTCGAAGATGAGCGTATGCAACGCCGCCTCGGCCCGGCGGAGGTCGCGTTCGCGCCGGAATCCCTGCAGAACCTCTGCAAGGACAAGGTCGCCGATGACGATGGGCTCAACGCCGAGCAGGCTGTGCAACAGCATTACCTCGCGCGTATCGACGCCTCTGAAATAGTCGATCCAGACGGAGGAATCGACGACGATCACCGGTCCCGCCGCATGTCGTCGAGGGAGCCTTCCCAGTCCAGCTTGCCGTGGAGCGCGCGCAGGCGCCCCTGCGACAGCGTGCGCGCAAGCAGGCGCAGACTCTCTTCGACCGCGGCCTTCTTGGTTTTGAAGCCGCCCGCCTCCATGACCTCTGCCATCAGGGTGTCGTCAATGTCGATATTGGTGCGCATTGCTTCCATTCATGTGCATAATTTTCGAAATCATACACCTTCTTCAGCGCATACGCAAACCGCCGCCGCTTCCTGGGCTGGGCCGACGCTTGACCCTGCCGCGTTCGGCATGGCCAATATACCGGCACGCAGACTGGTGGCGATGCTGCGACGCGCAGGAAACCTTGCGGGAGGGACGCGATGCAGGCCGTTGACGACCCGGGTATCTGGACCGTCGGGGATTTCGCCGGCCCGGAGGATTACACGGTCCGGCTGACGGCGGCCGAGATCGCAGAGCTGGACGGGTTCATCCGGGAGAGGGACCGGGCGGGAAAGGCGCTAGGCGATATCGGCAGGGACGATTTCCGGTGCACGTCGGTCGAGGCGCGGCTCGCCGCCCTCCATGACGAGCTGCGCGACGGCAGGGGCTTCGCGGTGATGGCCGGCCTGCCGGTCGAGCGCTGGCGCCAGGAAGACGCCGAGCGGGTCTATTGGGCGATGGGCACGCGGCTCGGGACCGGCATGTCGCAAAGCGTCCTCGGCGACCGGCTGGGCCATGTCCGCGACGTAACCCGCGAGGACCCCCACGCGCGCGCCTACCGCAACCGCCGGGAACTGGACCCGCATACGGACCGCGCGCATGTCGTCGGCCTGTTCAGCCTGCGCGCGGCAAGGAAGGGCGGCGTGTCGCACCTCACCAGCGCGCTCGCCGTGCATAACCGGCTGCTCGCCGGGAGGCCGGACTATCTGGAACGGCTTTACGAAGGCTTCTACATGCACCGGCGCGGCGAGGAGGCGCCCGGCGAGGACCCGGTCACGCCCTGGAAGGTCCCGGTCTATTCGTCCATCGAAGGCAAGGTCAGTTGCCGCTGGGTCAGGACCTATGCGGTGATGGGCCAGGAGGCGAAAGGGGAACCGCTCGGCGGGTTCGCGGAAGAGGCCGTCCAGGCGTTCCTGGCGGCCGCGAACAGCGACGAGCTGCAGTTGCGGTTCACGCTCGGGCCGGGCGAGATCCTCTGGTTCAACAATTTCACCCATCTGCACGCGCGGACGGCCTTCGAGGACTGGGAGGAGCCGGACCGGCGCCGCCACCTGCTCAGGCTCTGGCTGAAAAACGACGCCATGCGCCCGACCGTGCCCGAAATCGCCGTGGAAGGCATCGAGCCGCAGGAAGGGCGCACGCCGTCCTTCGATGTGGCAGCGGCGCTGAGCCGGATGCGCGCCGGAAGGTAGTTTGCGGACGGCTTGACTTTGCGGCCCGAAGGCGGCACACCGCACGGACACATCGACACATCGCATTCGTCCGGCGTCCTTCACAGACCCGGTTCGCCGGCCGACATCCCCCAACAATGCGAACGCCAACCCACAACGCTGTCGCGCAGTGCGACGCGCGGAATTCCATCGTCTGGAGAAATCGAACATGCCTACCGGTACCGTCAAGTGGTTCAACGCAACCAAAGGTTACGGGTTCATCGAGCCGGAAGACGGCTCGAGCGACGCCTTCGTCCACATCTCGGCCGTCGAGAGGGCCGGGCTGTCCACGCTCAGCGAAGGGCAGAAGGTCAGCTACGAGCTCCGGCCCGGACGCAACGGCAAGTCCTCGGCCGAGGACCTCACCGTCGCCTCGTAGCTGCCGCCGGCGGCGGGACTGCGCGCAGGACAACCGGCGGGCCGCCGCGTCCGATTGACCTCCTTCGGGGCCGAACCCACAATCTCCGCATCGCCGGAGGAACAGGGTTCCGGTCTTGATCGAGGCGCTTGGCATCGGCCATCTCTTCGCGCTGTCGCGGACGGAGGCGATTGCCGGCTTCTTCACCCCGCTCGCGGTCTTCGCGGTCTTCCTGGCGGCGCAGCTCATCCTTCCGGCAAGGCGGGTGCCGGGCTACGTCATCGACCCGGAAACGGGCGAACCCCGCCCCTACCGCCTGAACGGCATCCTGGTGTTTGCGCTGGCGCTGGCGGTGTGGGCGTCCGGGATCACCGGCCTGCCGCTTGACTGGTTCTACAGGTCCGCGGTCCCGGCGGTGATCGGCGGGACGGTGTTCTCAGCGGTCTTCACCGTGCTCGCCGTGCGCGGCCGGCGGAAGACGGGGAGCCTCGCTGCGGACCTCTGGCACGGGCGGGCGCTGGAGATCGCCTTGTTCGGCGGCCGCTTCGACGTGAAGATGTATCTCTATGTCGTCGGCGGGACGATGTTCGCGCTCAACGC
>JAPOZD010000133.1 GCA_026706245.1 Alphaproteobacteria bacterium | reverse complement strand
GCGATGACGCCGCGGAGGGTGCGGACTTCCTGGCCGGTGAGGCCGGCGCGGGCGAAGAGGGCCCGCAGGTTTCGCTGCACGGTGGGCTTGAGCTTCGGCTCGCGATAGTAGCCGGCATTGTCGAGCGCGCCGTCCAGATGCTGCCAGAAGCCCTCGAAGGCTTCCGCCGAAGCAAGCTCGCTCGGCGGCGGCGGGACGGGCGCCGGGCCGGCCATGCGCCATTCCCACGCCACCAGGAACACGGCTTGGGCGAGATTGAGCGAGGGGAAGGCCGGGTTGAGCGGCGCCTCGACTATGCCGGCGGCGAGGCCCACCTCGTCATTGTCGAGGCCGGCGCGCTCCGGTCCGAACAGCACACCCGTTTGCGCACCGGACTCGCGCAGCAGCCGCGCCGCCTCGCGGGGGCCGTGGACAGGCTTTTCGACATCGCGCCGCCGCGCCGTCGCCGCCAGCACGAGCTGCAGGTCGGCCACAGCCTCCGCCGCCGTGGCGAAGATGCGCGCATTGTCGATGACGGCGTCCGCGCCCGCTGCGGCTGCCTGCGCCGCCGGGTTCGGCCACCCGTCGCGCGGGGCCGCGATCCGGAGTTCGTTCAGCCCGCAATTCAGCATGGCGCGGGCCGCCATGCCGATATTTTCGCCGAGTTGCGGGCGCACCAGCACGATGGCGGGCGGGCGGCTCACCGTTCGGTGTTGAGCAGCTTGTAGGTCAGGCTGTCGTTCAACGCCTCGTAAGAGGCATTGATGATGTTCCCCGAGACGCCGACCGTGGTCCAGCGCGCGCCGGTCTCGTCGGCGCTCTCGATCAGCACCCGTGTGACGGCCGCGGTGCCGTCGCCGGGCGTGAGGATGCGCACCCGGTAGTCGGTCAGCCGCACGCCTTCGAGACAGGCATAGTCCGGCAGCAGCGCAAGGCGCAGCGCGGCGTCGAGCGCGTTTACCGGCCCGTTGCCTTCGGCCACCTGCATCGACCGGCGCCCATCGACGGAGAGCTTCACCACGGCCTCCGACATGGTCACCAGCTCGCGCCTTGCGTTGAAGCGCCGCTCGTCGGTGACGCGGAAGCTGTCGAGCGTCCAGTAGTCCGGCACGGTCTGGAGCATCCGGCGGGCCAGCAGCTCGAAGCTCGCCACCGCGCCGTCATAGGCGTAGCCCTCGAACTCGCGCTCCTTCACCAGATCGACCAGGCGCGCGACGCGCGGGTCGTCGCGGTCCACCTCGAGCCCGATCTCCCGGAAGCGCGAGAGGATGTTCGCGCGGCCCGACTGGTCGGAGACAAGGATCTGGCGCTTGTTGCCGACCGCCTCCGGCGCGACATGCTCATAGAAGGCCGGGTCCTTCTCCACCGCTGAGACATGCAGCCCCGCCTTGTGCGCGAAGGCCGAGGCGCCGACATAGGGAGCATGGCGGTTCGACGGGCGGTTGAGCCGCTCGTCGAATGCGCGCGAGACCTGCGTGAGGCGCTCCATGCCGTCCTCCGGAACCCCGGTCTCGAAGCCCATCTTGAGGGTGAGAGTCGGCAGCAGCGTCACGAGGTCCGCATTGCCGCAGCGCTCGCCCAGGCCGTTCAGGGTGCCCTGCACCTGTCGCGCGCCGGCCCGCACCGCGGCCAGTGTGTTGGCGACGGCGTTGCCGGTGTCATTGTGGGCATGGATGCCGAGCCGGCTCCCCGGCACGACATCGGCCGCCCGCGCGACCGCCGCCTCGACTTCGTGCGGCAGCGTGCCGCCATTGGTGTCGCAGAGCACGACCCAGCGCGCGCCGGCTTCCAGCGCCGTCTCCAGCACCCGGAGCGCATAGTCCGGGCGGGCCCTGTAGCCGTCGAAGAAATGCTCGGCGTCGAACAGGGCCTCCTTGTTGCGCCGGACGATCTCCGCGACGGAATCGCGGATCATCGCCAGGTTCTCGTCCAGCGTGACGCCGAGCGCCGACTCGGCGTGGCGGGCGTCCGCCTTGCCGACCAGGCAGATCGTATCGACGCGGGAGCGCAATGTGACCGCAAGGCCCGGGTCGTTGGCGGCCGACCGCCCCGCCCGGCGCGTCATGCCGAAGGCGGTAAGGCGGGCGCGGGAGAGTACCGGCGGGTCTGCGAAGAACCCGTCGTCGGTCGGGTTGGCGCCGGGCCAGCCGCCCTCGACATAGTCGATACCGAGCGCATCGAGGTCGCGCGCGATCGCGGCCTTGTCCGAGACATTGAAATCGACACCCTGGGTCTGGGCGCCGTCGCGCAAGGTCGTGTCGAACAGGTAGAGGCGGTTGTCGTTCATGGCGGCCCCCGGCCGGACAGGCAGGCGCGCGCGGTATAGCGCCCCCGTCGTGCCGGGTCGAGGTATGTGCGCGTATCATGATTGAACGCCGTCCTGCCTCGGCTATGGTGCCGGTGCGCCCGCAATGCGAACCGACAGCCCATGAGCATTCTCGTCACCGGCGTCGCCGGCTTCATCGGCATGCATGCCGCCGCAGCCCTGCTCGCCCGCGGCGAGACGGTCATCGGGATCGACAATCTCGACGGCTATTACGACCCGGTGCTGAAGCGCGCCCGTTTGGCGCGCCTGAACGGCCTGCCCGGCTTTGCCTTCCTGCGCGCGGACATCGCCGACGACGGGGCTATGGACCGGCTGGCGCTCGAAGGCGTGGACCGTATCCTGCATCTCGCCGCGCAGGCCGGCGTGCGCTATTCGCTGGAAAACCCGCGCGCCTATGTCCGGGCCAATATCGCCGGGCACCTGAACCTGCTGGAGCTGGCGCGGCGGCGGGGCGTGTCGCATTTCGTCTATGCGAGCTCCTCCTCGGTCTATGGCGACTCCGGCTCGGGGCCGCTTGCCGCAGCCGCGGCGGCCGACCGGCCGCGCTCGCTCTACGCCGCCACCAAGCGGGCGGACGAGATGATGACCGAGAGTTACGTGCATCTTTACGGCTTCCGCGCGACGGGGCTGCGCTATTTCACGGTTTACGGACCCTGGGGCCGGCCCGACATGGCGCCGACCCTGTTCGCGCGCGCCATGCTCGCCGGCGAGCCGATACCGGTCTTCAACGAAGGCCGGCTTGCCCGCGACTTCACCTTCGTCGAGGACGCAGTCGCAGGCACGCTCGGCGCGCTCGACCGGACCGGAGACGGCCACCGGATCTACAATATCGGCAATGGCCGCGCCGAGCCGCTGATGCGCTTCATCGAGACGCTGGAGGCCACGCTCGGCGTCAAGGCCCGGATCGACCTCCGGCCGATGCAGCCCGGCGACGTGCTGGAAACCTGCGCCGATATCGGCGAAGCAGCACGGCATTTCGACTATGCGCCTCGTACCGCCATCGACGAGGGGCTGCCGCGTTTCTCCTCGTGGTACCGGTCCTATTACGGCCCGAATATGTAGCCGAGGCGTCGGGAGCAAGGGTCCAGCCAGGCGAAGCCCGGCATCAGATATGCGTATTTTGCATTTAGTTTTCTCAAATTTGCATTTTGATTCTCAGATACACCAAGGTACCTGAATTCGGCCCGATGCGACGTTTGCCGGCCGTCCACGCTGCCGGACCGTTTGGAAGGGGGGGAATGATTCGGACGGTGTACCGGTGGGGACGGTTCCGGCCCCCGCAGCGCTTCGGAGCTAACCCGCCACGCCGCGCTGCAAATCGCCTGACCGGTGGGCGTATCGCAGTGCATCGGGCGCGATAACCAGAGACTGAACCAGGACGATATGAGGCGCCAGCGGGGCAATTCGATGTACTTCGGCATCACGGAGCACGAAACAGAGCCTGGAGTCCCGGGCAAGCCGGCTTACTTCCGAATCGGTAATGGCGAGCACGGGCACCCCGCGGTTATGCGCAGCCGAAACAGCATCAAGAAGGGTATCGGGCAACTCGTCCAGGCCGATGACGATCAACAGTTCGTCCGGGGCCACGGTTCCGATCTGGCGGGACAGCGTGCCGACGGCAGGATCCAGTAAATGGCAGCGATATTCGAGTTCGATCAACCAGTATGCGAGGCAGGAGGCCACCGGAAGCGCGCGCTGCCATCCAACCAGGTAAACAGCGCCCGCCTCGTTCATCAAGGCGGCCGCCCGCTGCAGCATGTCCGCGTCGAGGGTGTCTTTCAGGCGTTCGACCGCCAGAATGGACGCATTCGCAAATTCGGTGAGGATCGCGGCCGGGTCGTCGCCGGAAACGGTTCCGAGCCTGCCTCGATGCTCGTGAACCTGTTCCCGGTAGGCCTCGGAGCCTTCCATCAGACGCGAACGAAAGACATTCTGCATATCGGAAAAGCCCGGATAGCCGAATGTCTTGGCGAACCGGACGACGGTGGAGGGCTGGACGCCGCAGCTCTTCGAAATCTCCGCCACGGTCTGCAATGCGAACCGGCTCGGGTCTGACAAGGCGTAGCGGGCAATGCGTTTCAGATGCGGGCTGAGCGTTTCGAACCTGTCCAGGAACGCTCTGTGAAGCCGGGGATAGTCCCAGGACAGCTCTCTGCTCTCCATACTCATCTCCAACGCAGCATCGCCCCGAACCCGACAGCGCCTTGATGACACAACATGAAACAATTTTCTACGGCCCGAGCCAAGCAGAAAAAGAAGTACATTTCAAGTTATTATTGGTAATGGAATATATCTTCTATTATGGTATTCGATGACATCGGAAGGAAGACACGGTGCCTCGCAGGACGAAACGCAGCATACCGGACGGAAACTCCAGCTATGTCAATCGCCTACCGGCTTTGCCGGACCGTGGCGGATCAGGCTCGCGCGACGCGGGGCCTGCACGCTTCATCGGGCGAAGGCCGCCGGATTGGAAGCCGAACGCCAATCCCGTTGGCCAGAGCCCCGGCATTTCGATTTGTTGCGAGCTCGTGCCTGTCTTCTCTGTCGCCCGGCGCATCCGCCGGTAGATTTCCACCCTTCCGGCATAGTTCGGGCCGCCTTTCCCCCGAAAAGCCGTCCCGATTTCGCCCGGGACCGTCCTTCCCCCGCCATGCGCGCGACCGCGACTTCATGCAGGACCCGGCTCCTGCCCAGCCATTGCCCGACGAAAAGCCGCGCGGGAGTGCCGCGCAATGCTGAATGAGGTTGCAGACTCATCCATCCTCGCCATCGAAGACTTCATGATGAATGTCGATGCGGCCGCTCTGGATCGGGCGGTCAAGATGCTGGCCGACGCCAATTCCATCCATGTCGTCGGCTACCGGCAGGCCTCCTGGATTGCCGCCTGCCTGTTCGACGGCCTGGTGCAGCTCGGCTGCCGGTGCCATAGAATCGAAGAGCCCGCAAACGTAGCGCAGCGGGTCGTCTCGGCCCTTGGCGCCGACGACCTGCTGCTGGCTGTCTGCCTTTCCGACGATGACGATTCGGCCGTCAGGGTCGCCAAGGCGGCACAGGCGGGGCAGGTCCCGGTGCTCGCCTTCGCACACAGGGCCGACCACCCCCTGGCGGGCGCATCCAACCTCTTCGTGGCGATGCCCGCTTCCTCCGAAAGCCGCTTCGAACCCCGGGCCGCGCACATGATGTTCGCCCAGGCACTGCTGCTCGCGCTGGAGAAACGGCGGGCGGGGCACACAGCCTGTTGAAATATCGACCGCTTGACGCGAAACCCGGCGGGGAGGAGGTTCGCCCGGTCGGAAAGAAGAAGCGGTTTTTCATGAACGAAGGACTGTCGAAAGCGGGCCCAGCGGTCTCCGGCGCATTGTTCCGAAAGCTCACGGACCGCCAGGCGCGCATCGGCATCATCGGGCTTGGCTATGTGGGGCTGCCGCTGGTGCGCGCCTTTCATGAGGCGGGCTTTGCTGTGACCGGCTTCGACACCGATCCGGAGAAGCCGTCGCTGCTCGCAGCCGGCCGATCCTACATCATGGATGTCGCCGACCGCGAGGTCGCGGCAATGACGGCGAGCGGGCGCTTCGAGGCGACGGACGATTTTACCCGCTTGCGTGAGGCCGATGCCGTCGCGGTCTGCGTGCCGACGCCGCTCGGGGCGGACCGCGAGCCTGACCTGCGTTTCGTCGAGGCGAGCGCCCGCGCCGTGGCTGCCACCTTGCGGCCGGGACAGCTCGTCGTGCTCGAATCGACCACCTGGCCGGGCTCGACGGACGAGGTCGTCAAGCCGATCCTGGAGGCAGGCGGCCTTTGCAGCGGACGGGATTTCTTCCTCGCCTATGCGCCGGAGCGCGAGTCTCCCGGTAGCGGTAAGCGGCGTATTCCGCGCGTCATCGGCGCCGACGGCCCCGAGGCGCTGGCTCTCGCCCGCGCGCTCTACGAGGCCGTTTCACCCTCGGTCCATGCCGTATCCTCGCCGGCGGCGGCGGAGGCGGCGAAGCTCACCGAGAACGTCTTCCGCGCCGTCAACATTGCGCTCGTCAACGAGCTCAAGGGCATCTACGCCGCCATGGGCGTGGACATCTGGGAGGTCGTCGAGGCCGCCAGCACCAAGCCCTTCGGCTACATGCCCTTCTGGCCCGGGCCCGGCTGGGGCGGGCATTGCATTCCCATCGACCCGTTCTACCTCGCCTGGAAGGCGCGCGGCGTCGGCCTGCCGAGCCGCTTCATAGAGCTTGCCGGCGAGATCAACGCCGAGATGCCGGAGCGCGTGGTCGCCCGGCTGGCCGAAGCGCTGGCCCCGGCAATGCTGGCCGGGAGCCGCGTCCTGCTGGTCGGCATCGCCTACAAGACGAACATCGAC
>JAPOZD010000267.1 GCA_026706245.1 Alphaproteobacteria bacterium | reverse complement strand
GTCGGTATCGTCCCGTCCCATCATGGAGACGAATGCTGTCGCCTGCTTCAGGTCGGGCGACATGACAACCTCCGAAACGGTCACCATGTCCAGCGCCTGCAGGTCCGGGTCGCGAAAGGTCGCACGGGCGAGGATGCCGGCCATCGCATGTCGGACCGTCTCGCCCATGCGAAGCCTCCGCGGCCCGTTCCGGTCCGGCTTCATGGCAGCGTGCGCTGCACTTCCTCGGTTTCGAAGCACTCGATGACGTCGCCGACCTGAATGTCCTGATAGGACTCGAACGACATGCCGCACTCGAAACCTTCGCGGACCTCCCGCTGCTCTTCCTTGAACCGCTTGAGGGTCGCGAGTTTGCCCTCGTGGATGACGATATTGTCGCGCAGAAGCCGCACGCCGGCGCCGCGCCGGACCACGCCCTCAATGACCCGGCAACCGGCCACCTTGCCCACGCGGGTGATGTTGAAGACTTCCCGGATATCCGCCTGGCCGATCTGGCGTTCGCGCAATTCGGGCGCCAGCTTGCCGGCCATCGCTTCCCGGATGTCGTCGATCAACTCGTAGATGATCGAGTAGTAGCGGATATCGACGCCATTCTGCTGCGCCGCCAGGCGGGCCGGGCTCCCGGCGCGGACATTGAAGCCGATGATGAAGCCGCCCGACGCATGCGCGAGCGTGACATCGCTCTCCGAGATTCCGCCCACGCCGCTGTGCAGAACATCGACTTGCACCTCGTCGCTGCCGAGCTTCGCGAGCGCGCCGACAATCGCCTCGACCGACCCCTGCACATCCGCCTTCACGACAAGCGGCACTTTCTCGGTCTTGCCGGCGGCAAGGCTCTTGAAGATGTCGTCTATCGAACCACGCTTGACCGGCGCCGCCTGCGCCTCCCGGTCGCGCCGCGCCCGGTATTCGGTGACTTCGCGCGCACGCCCCTCATTGTCCACGACGACGACCTCGTCGCCGGCAACGGGCGGACCGGACAGGCCCAGCACTTCGACCGGCACCGAGGGACCGGCCGACTTCACCCTGCCGGTCCGGTCATCGACCATAGCGCGGACCTTGCCCCATTCCGCTCCGGCAACAACGATGTCGCCTACCTTGAGCGTTCCGTTCTGAACCAGGACAGTCGCAACCGCGCCGCGGCCCCGGTCCAGCTGGGCTTCGACGACCATGCCGCTTGCCCGGCGGTCCGGATTGGCCTTGAGCTCCATAACGTCAGCCTGAAGCAAAATGGCCTCTTCGAGAGTATCAAGACCAGTCTTCTGGGTCGCTGACACTTCTACCATCTGCACCTCGCCGCCGAATTCCTCCGCGACGAGTTCGTGCTGCAGAAGGTCGTTCCGGACCCGTTGCGCGTCGGCTTCCGGCCGGTCCACCTTGTTGATGGCGACGATGATCGGAGCCTCTGCCGCCTTCGCGTGCGCAATCGCTTCAACCGTTTGCGGCTGGACGCTGTCATCGGCAGCGACCACCAGGATCACGATATCGGTGGCGCGGGAGCCGCGCGCGCGCATCGCCGAGAAGGCTTCATGGCCCGGCGTATCGAGGAAGGTGATGTTGGCGCCGGACGAGGTTCGTACCCGGTAGGCGCCGATATGCTGGGTGATACCACCCGCCTCGCCGCTGACCACATCCGTCTGCCGTAGCGCGTCCAGAAGCGAAGTCTTGCCGTGATCTACATGGCCCATGACGGTTACCACCGGCGCACGCGGCTTGAGATCGGCTTCTTCGTCCAGGGGGCCCGAGAGGCCCTCCTCCACGTCACTTTCCGCAACACGCACAACGCGGTGCCCGAACTCCTCCACCACGAGTTCGGCCGTGTCGGCATCGATCGTCTGGGACGGCATTGCCCGGATGCCGTTCTGCATCAGGACGCGAATCACATCAACCGCGCGCGTGGCCATCCGGTTTGCGAGTTCGCTGATAAGGATAGTCTCAGGCACGATGACTTCGCGCTGAATGAACTGCTGCCCCTCACCCGACGCCTGGCGCTGGCGCTCACGCTCGCGAGCCCGGCGCACGGACGCCAGCGAGCGCTGCCGCTCCTGTTCGACTTCCTCGTCGAGCGCTTGGACGATGGTGAGCTTGCCGGCGCGCCGACGGGGCTCCGTCCGGCGTTGCTGTGCGGCGGGCCTTTTGTCGCCGCGACGCCGCCCGCCACGGTCCTCTTCGTCTCGTCCCGCGGTGCGCCGCCCGCCCGGAAGCTCGACGGGTGTAGCCGGAGCTTCGGGCGGCCGGGTCGGCGCCCGCCCTGTCGGACGCGCCCGACGGGTCCCTGCGTCAGCAGGGCGGCGGGCGGAGGCGCCGCCGGCCGGCCGCTCACCGCGTGCGGGCTCTACCCGGCGCCCCGCGTCGCGACGGGCCTCGTCGGCAGCCCGTTTCTTCTCTTCCTCTTCCTGGCGCCTTGCCTCGATTTCGTCCTGCTTGCGCTGCTCTTCCGCATTGGCGGCCTTGAGTTCAGCCAGTTCACGCGCCCGCTGTTCGGCCTGGATTTCTTCCGGGCTCTGCGGCGTCGGAGGAGGAGCGGGCGGAGGCGCCTCGGGCGCCGGGGCAGGGGTGGAGGGCGCTTTCGGGCGGGATTGCAGCGCCTTGGCCCGCGCTGCGCGTTCTTCGGTGCTGAGCCCGCCGGCTGTCTGCTGGGCCTCCTTGCCCGACTTTTCGGTGATGATCGTGCGTTTGCGCTTGACCTCCACCGTCACCTGCTTCGACCGGCCGTGGGAAAAGCTCTGGCGAACCTTTCCGGCGCCCACCGTCTTCTTCAACTCCAGCTTACCCGTACGGGACAGGCTGAGCTTGCCGCTGTCGCGTTCGCCGCTTTCGGTCATCCTTGTCTCCCGTCCGCCGTTCCGTTGCGGAAGCCGGCCAGCCGGCCGGCCTCAAGCAGGAACCGCTCCGCCAGCCGACCCGGACCTAGCACCGCATGGACCGTAAAGTCACGCCCAATTGCCGCGCCCGTCTCGGCGGCCGTCAAAACCGACACGACGGGCAGGCCCCGCGCCAGGCCGGCCAGCGCCCGTCTTCCGTTCTCTGCGCCGTCCAGGGCCTCGACCAGAACGGCGCCGCGGCCCTCCCGAAGCCATTCGCATGCGCCTTCATAGCCGGCGGCAAGCAAACCCGAGCGGCGCGCCAGCCCGAGCAGGCTGCAGCAACGCCTCGCCAGACCGGCCTCGACACGCGCTTCAAGATCGCCGGGCACGGAAAGCGGCCGCCTTGCGGCGCGCTGGAATGCCCGCCCGCACCGGGCCGCTTCAAGGCTCTTCGGATCGGCTCCGACCCAATAGCCGCGTCCCGGTAGTTTCTCCTCGAGATCGGGCGCAAGCCCGCCGTCGGGCCCGATTACGAACCGGATCAGTTCCCGGCGCGGCCGACTCTGTCGTGTCGCGACGCATCGGCGCATGCCGCCACCGTCCTGTGTTGCCGCGCTGGCCACGAGTCCGCCTGCCTCCTCACGACTGGTCTTCGACCGGCTCTTCGCCAGCCGGTTCGTCATCGAACCAATGGGCGCGCGCCGCCATAATCATGGCGTCTGCCATTTCGACGTCGAGGGCGCTGGCCGAGAGGCCGGCTTCGAGCGTCTCCTCGTCAAGGGCCGCGATCGCATCGAGGTCGCGGCCTTCGTGCTGCGGGCTTGCGATAAAGCGCAGCTCGTCGCTCGAGAGGTCGGCGAAATCGTCCAGCGTCAGCACGCCGGCATGCCCCAGCGCCACAACGATATGGCCGTTGAGCCCGTCGAATTCCGCGAGTTCGTCCGCAACGCCAAGCTCGATGCGCTCGGCGTCGAGCCTGGCGGCCTGCTGCTCGAGGAAATCCTGCGCCCGGCGCTGCAATTCCTCCGCTATTTCCTCCTCGAAGCCCTCGATCTCCATCAGGTCCTCGATGCCGACATAGGCCACTTCCTCAAGGGTCGTGAAACCTTCGTTGACCAGCAATTGCGCAATGACCTCATCGACATCGAGCGCGTCGATGAACAGCGCCGAACGCTGCCGCATCTCCTCCTGCCGACGCTCCGACTCCTCGGCCTCGGTGAGAATGTCTATGGACCAGCCGGTAAGCTGGCTTGCGAGGCGGACATTCTGGCCGCGCCGGCCGATCGCCTGGCTCAACTGGTCGTCCGGCACGACGACCTCGATGCGCCCGTCCTCCTCGTCGAGCACGACCTTCACCACCTCCGCCGGAGCGAGCGCGTTGACGATGAATGTCGCCGGGTCCTCGGACCAGGGGATGATGTCGATCTTCTCGCCGTGCAGTTCGCTCACCACCGCCTGGACGCGGCTGCCGCGCATGCCGACGCAGGCGCCCACGGGGTCGATGCCCGGATCGTTGGAGATCACCGCAATCTTGGCGCGGCTGCCGGGGTCGCGGGCCACGGCCCGGATTTCGATGATGCCGTCATAGATTTCCGGCACTTCCTGGGCGAACAGCCGCACCAGGAACTCGTTGCGCGTGCGGGAGAGGAAGATCTGCGGGCCGCGGGTCTCTTCGCGCACCTCGTGGATCAGGGCGCGGACCCGCTCATTGCGGCGCGGATGTTCGCGCGGAATGATTTCGTCCCTGCGCAGCACCGCTTCGGCCTGGCCCAGATCGACGACCACATGGCCGAACTCGTTGCGCTTGACCAGCCCGTTGACGATTTCTCCCACCCGTCCGACGAACTCCCGGTACTGGCGGGCGCGCTCGGCCTCGCGCACCTTCTGCACGATGACCTGCTTGGCGGACTGGGCGGCGACGCGCCCGAAATCGATGGGCGGCAGGTCGTCGATCAGCATGTCGCCCACTTTTGCGGAGGCGTTGTAGCGTTGCGCGTGGCTCAGCTTCAGCTGTGCGAATTCGTCTTCGATCTCGGCGTCTTCCTCGACCACCTCGCGGTAGCGCGCCAGCCGTATTTCCCCGGTCTTCCTGTCTATCGAGGCGCGAATGTCGTGCTCCAGGCCGTATTTGGACCGGCCCGCCCGCTGGATCGCCTGCTCCACGGCAACAATAACCTCGTCGCGGTCGATGCCTTTTTCACGCGCCGCGCTGTCCGCGATCTGCAGCAGTTCGGGGCCGAGAATGTTCACCATGGCGGGGTCGCCCTCGCTTTCCTAGATTGCGCCTTCGGCCGCAGCCGCAAGCAGCGCATCGGTCATCAGCAGTTTCGCCGACTTGACGGCGGCCAGCGGCAGCGACGCCTCGCCTGTGTCGGTTTGCAGCCGAAGCGTTGCCCCGTTCAGGCCTTCCAGCCGGCCGCGGAAGCGGCGCTGGCCGGCAACGCCGTCTTCAAGCTCCACCCGCGCTTCGAACCCGGCGAAACGCTCGAAATCTCCGGGCCGCGTGAGCGGCCTGTCGATACCCGGGGAGCTCACCTCCAGCGAATAAGCCTGGGGGATCGGGTCCTCGATATCGAGCAGGGCAGAAAGCGTCCGGCTCGCCTCGGCGCAATGGTCCACGGTCATGCCCGTCCGATCCTGCCGCTCGACCATGATTTGCAGCACGGGCGTGCTGCCACCGAAACGGACGCGCACGAGATCGTAGCCCAGCCCCTCCAGGGCAGGCGCCACCAGATCCGCCACGCGCTGCGCGGGGGCGTTGTCGGCAATCGTTACGGCCGTCGGTCTTCTCCCAACGAAAAAAGGCGGCCCGAAGCCCCCAACCCGCTTCCCACTGTCAAGAATGAGCAGCCCGCATCCAAGACAAGCAGGCAAGCGCGCGGAATATAGCCTCAGACAACCGGATTCGCAACGGCATGGCGGCGGGCAAAACGCAGATAGGTCGATTTGACGCCCGCCATGCGGGCCTTGGCTTCGTAGCGCGTTTCCGGCCAGTCCGCCGGGCGTTGCCGCCAGTCGTCGGCGGATGCCGCTGTCCAGGCGAATGCGGGGTGCGCGGTCAGTCGTTCCAGCATCCAGTCGAGATAGTCGCCATGGTCCGTCGCCACGCGAAGCTCCGCGCCTTCCCGCATGGTGCGCGCGAGCCGGTCCAGCATCGGGCGTGCGACGATCCGCCGATGGCGGTGCCGCGTTTTCGGCCAGGGGTCGGGAAACAGGATGAACACCCTGCCCAGCGTATTTCCGGGCAGCCGGTCCAGCACTGAAGTCGCGTCGTCGCAGTGAATGCGGAGATTGGCGAGGCCTTCCGCATCCACCCGTGCGGCCAGGCTCGCCACCCCGTTCATGTAGGGTTCGGCGCCGATGAACCCGATATGCGGATGGCGCGCGGCCTGCCGTGCGAGGTGCTCGCCCGCTCCGAACCCGATTTCGAGCCAAAGGTCGTCTATGTCGAAACCGAACAGCGCCGCCGGGTCGAGCGGCCCATCGGGAAGGCGCAAGGCCGGCAGGACCGTTTCCAGCGCCCGTTTGCGTCCGGGATTGAGAGGCCGGCCCCGCCGCCGGCCGTAAAACCGGTAGTCCGTCAGTTCGGTCAAGTAAGCGCGGCCTGCAGGTCCTTTGCGAGATCGGTCCGTTCCCAGGAGAAACCGCCGTCGCCGTCCGGCTCGCGGCCGAAATGGCCGTAGGAACTGGTGCGCTTGTATATCGGACGGTTGAGCATGAGGCGCATGCGGATTCCGCGCGGGCTGAGATCGACCGCTTCGCGCACCGCATCGGCCAGCTTCTCGTCGGAAACCCGGCCCGTGCCTTGGGTGGTGAGCAGCACGGAGCCCGGATTCGCACCGCCGATGGCGTAGGCGACCTG
>JAPOZD010000235.1 GCA_026706245.1 Alphaproteobacteria bacterium | reverse complement strand
GATAGTCGCCGTGGTCGCTGGTGAAGACGAAGATCGTGTCGTCCATCCGGCCCCGCTCTTCCAGGAAGGTGAGCAGGCGGCCCATATGGTCGTCGATCTCCTTGACCAGGCCCATATAGGCGGGGATGACCGCGCGGCGGACTTCGTCGCGGGAGAAGCTCCGGCTGTCCTCATGGGCCATGAAGGCGGCATGGACCGGATGCGGGTCCCGGCGCTCGTCCTCGTGCCGGTTCGGGGCGATGACGGAATTGGCGCCGTAGAGGCCGTGATAGGGCGCGGGCGCGATATAGGGCCAGTGCGGCTTGATGTAGGAGAGATGGAGGCACCAGGGCTTCTCGCCCTGCTCGCGGATGAACTCCATCGCCCGCCCGGTCATGTAGGCCGTCTCGGAATGCTCGGCCTTCACGCGCGCCGGCAGCGGGGCGTAGCGCAGATACCAGCCGGAGAGCTGTTCCCCGTCGGGCCCCTCGGCCGAGTTGGCGAAATCGTGCCAGGGGTTGGGGCTGTCGTAGCCGCGCTCCCTCAGCCAGCGGTTATAGGCAAGGTCCGGATCGACGCCGATGTCGGGATGCAGCCCGTCGTCCCGCTCATAAGGCTCGAAGCCGCATTCAGAAAGCAGCACGCCGGTATTGCTTGCCGGGTCGATGCCGAGCCGCTGCATGCCCTCCCGGTCGGCGGCCATATGCGTCTTGCCGACCAGCGCCGTGCGCAGTCCGAGCGGACGCAGCCAGTCGCCGAGCGTGAGTTCGCCCACCGCCAGCGGCACGTTGTTCCAGGTGGCGCCGTGGCTGAACATGTAGCGCCCGGTATAGAAGGACATCCGCGACGAGCCGCAGATCGGCGACTGGCAATAGGCGCGGGTGAAGCGCGTTCCTTTCGCTGCCAGCCCGTCCAGATGCGGCGTCTCCAGCGCCGGATGCCCGTAGCAGGAGAGATAATCCCAGCGAAGCTGGTCTGTCATGATGAAGAGGATATTGCGGACGCGCGCCATTGCGGATGGGCTCCCCCGGCGGTTCGGACATTCCCGCAAGTATAGTGCGCCTCGCGCCGGCAGCGCCTGTCTCTGGCCCGGCTGCGGCAGGGCGGCGATAATGAGGCCATGCAGGCAGCCCTGACGCCGAGCCGGGCGAACCCGGTCTATCCCTTTCGGAAGCCCGCCGATCTCGACGGGCGCGAACGGCATTACCCCGTGTGCGTTGTCGGCGCGGGGCCGGTCGGGCTGGCCGCCGCCATCGACCTGAAGCTGCGGGGCGTCGATGTCGTGCTGGTGGACGAGGACGATACGGTCAGCGCCGGCTCACGGCTTATCTGCCTCGCCAAACGAACCCTGGAGATTCTCGCGCGCCTCGGCATCGGACCCGAACTGGCCGCGAAGGGCGTGGTCTGGAACCGCGGCAAGGTCTTCCACGGCGACGAACTCATCTACGCCTTCGACTTGCTGCCGGAGGAAGGGCACCGCTGGCCGGCCTTCATCAATATCCAGCAATACTATGTCGAGGAATACCTGGTGGAGCGCGCCCGGTCGCTCGGCCTCGACCTGCGCTGGAAGACGCGGGTCGCCGGGACGGAAGAGCAGGGCGGCGGCGTTCGCGTTCAGGTCTCGACGCCGGCGGGCGGCTACGCCTTCACATGCGACTGGCTGCTGGCCTGCGATGGCGTGCGCTCCGCCGTGCGCGGCGGCCTGGGGCTTCCCTTTCGCGGGCAGTCCTTTCCGGACCGGTTCCTGATCGCCGATGTCCGGATGAAATCCGAGTTCCCGGCGGAGCGGCGCTTCTGGTTCGACCCGCCCTTTCACGCGGGCCGCTCGGCGCTGCTCCACAAGCAGCCCGACGACATCTGGCGCATCGACCTGCAGCTTGGCCCCGACGCCGATCCGGAAGAAGAGGCGAGGCCGGAGAAGGTGCTCCCGCGCATCCGCGCCATGATCGGCCCGGACACGCCCTTCGATCTGGAATGGGTCTCCGTCTACACCTTCCGCTGCCGGCGGCTGGAGCGCTTCCGCCACGGGCGCATCTTCTTTCTCGGCGACGCCGCGCACCAGGTCTCGCCCTTCGGCGCGCGCGGCGGCAATGGCGGCATCCAGGACGCCGACAACCTCGCATGGAAGCTGGCTGAAACGATCCGGGCCCGCGCCGGGCCCGCGCTGCTCGACAGCTACGAGGCCGAACGCGTCCCCGCCGCCGACGAAAACCTGCTGAACTCCTCGCGCTCAACCGACTTCATGACGCCGGTAGGCGGGGCGGCCGAGGCATTCCGGGACGCGGCGCTGACGCTCGCCCGCCGTCACGATTTCGCGCGGGCCTTCGTCAATAGCGGCCGGCTCTCGACGCCGGCGATTCTGGAGGCCTCCCCGCTCTCGACGCCCGACGAGCCGGAATGGACCGGTTTCGAGGGACCGATGCAGCCCGGCGCGGCGGCCATCGATGCGCCTCTCGGGAACGGCTGGTGGCTGGACCGGCTGGATGGCGGCTTCTCCCTGCTGCACTTCGCGGAGCCGGGGGAGACGGCGGCGGCAGACATGGGGTTGCCTGTCCATTGCGCGCGGCCGGAGGGTCTTCTGGCGTCGCGCTATGACGGGCGGCCCGGCACGACCTGGTTGTTTCGCCCCGACCAGCACGTCGCCGCGCGCTGGCGACACTTCGACGCCGCGCGCATCGACGCGGCGGTGGAACGGGCGCGAGGCTGGCAATGAAACGCGCTGACGACATTTACGCGGCCCTGGTGGACGCCCATCGGGGGCTGGACGAGGCGGAAAGCAGGAGGCTCGATGCGCGTCTCATCCTGCTGCTCGCCAACGAGGTCGGCGACGGCGAACGGGTGCTCGCGCTGATCGAGGAGGCGCGGGCGGCGGGCGACGACTCCTGAAGCGGGTCAGGCGGGTCCGTCGCGGTCCCGGCGCCGGTCGGTCGATGCGCTTTTCTCGCCGCGCCGGAGCGGCTGGAGCAGCATTCTGTGCAGATGCAGGTCTTCGCGCTGCCGGAACCTGTCGAGGCCGATTGTCATCCCTTCATGGCCCAGACGCGGCTGCGCCCGGTAGGTGCCGAACAGCCGGTCCCACCAGGGCAGGTTGAAGCCGAAATTGCTGTCTGTCTCGGCGGGAATGTCGGAATGATGCACCCGGTGCATGTCCGGCGTGACGACGATCCATCGCAGCATGCGGTCCAGCCATGCCGGCATCCGCAGATTGCCGTGATTGAACATTGAGGTCGCGTTCAACAGGATTTCGAAAATCAGCACCGCCGCCGCCGGCGCGCCGATTAGGGCGACAGCGGCGAGCTTGATTGCCACGGAAAGTAGGATTTCGACCGGATGGAACCGCGCCCCTGTGGTCACATCGAAGTCGAGGTCGGCGTGGTGCATGCGGTGCAGCCGCCAGAGCGCGGGCACGGCATGGAACACCACATGCTGAAGATAGATCGCGAAATCGAGGACGATGACCGCCAGCAGGACTTCGAGCCAGAACGGCAATTCGACGAGATTGAGAAGGCCCCAGCCCCGGCTTTCAGCGATGACGGCCAATGCGACCGGCGCCAGCGGGACGAGAAGCCACACCAGCGCGGTATTGAACGCCGCCAGGCCCAGATTGGCATACCAGCGCAGCCAGCGCGGATGGGTCAGCCGCCTGCGCGGCCGTGCGGCCTCCCACAAGGCCACAAGGACAAGAATGCCGAGGAAGAACCCCAGCCGGATCGCCGCTTCGCCAGTGTCGCTAAGCTCCGGCATTCCTCGATCCTGTCAGACTGAGTCCGGGCTATGGTGACCGACGAAGAAGCCAGCTCGATGTATCGACCGGGACCAAGGATCAGCCTTGACGACGCAGGGCCCGAAGCTCTTCCGGCGTCGTCAGGTCGCTGCATGTGCCGGCATACAAGGCGAGTTCCGCCATGCGAATACGGCGACCCACGGCTTCCTGCTTTGTCTTTGCCTTCGTGAACCTGATGGCACCCTCAAGCTCGCGATCCAGAATATCGCCAGTAGTTTTCATCGCGCCGGAATAAGCCTGTTTCAAGGGCAAATCAATATTCAGAGGCATCCGTAAGCCGCAGAAGCGGAATATGAAATTACCCCGCCGGTCATCGGCCCGACTCGCGCCTCAGCCGACCGGGCGGCTTTCGGTGTCGAATCGCTCGGGGGCGGGAGCGATGATGCGGGGGCCGCCTGGCGCGATCTCGAATATGGCGAGCGCCCGCTGGATTGCGCCGTCCGGCCGGAACCGGAAGAAGCCGCCCGCGCCGAAGAAACCGTCCGGGGCGGTAAGCGCTGCGACATCCAGTGCGCCGCCGCGCCGGTTCTCCGCTAGCATGGCGGCTATGGCGGTTGTGTCGTAGGCAAGCCCGGCCAGACGGGGCGGTGGGGCGCCGTAAACGGCTTCGTAGCGGCGGGAGAAGAGGTCGAACGCTTCCGGCGGCGGTCCCGCATACCACGCGCCCGCGAGGCTCGGCTCATCGAGCGGAAGCCGGTCGGGCCTGACGCCCGTCGCCAGATAGCGCGCCAGTTTCGGGTCGATTCCGTGAAAGGCGAGCAGCGCCGCCGTCGAACGCAGCGCCTCGCCCTCGGCGGCGATCAGCACGGCGTCGAAAGGCGGGGGCCGTTCCTCCGTCTCCGGCGTGCGCCGGGCCGGAGCGCCGGCGAACACGCGCACCCGCTCGGACAGCGCCTTCGCGTCGAGGCCGGGAGAGATGGTGCCGCTGCGGACCACGGTAACGCCGTGCCTGCGGGCGGCACGCTCGGCGGCCTGCATCGCGTAGCGGCCGAACTCCGTGTCGTAGGCAAGCAGGCCCAGCCGCTTCCGGCCTTCGGCAGCGGCATGGCCCACCAGCCGCTCCACCTCGTCTTCGGGCAGGGGGCCGAAGAGCCACACACCCGGCCTGAGTGCCGCCCGGTCGTTCGAGAACGCGAAGACGGGGAGGGACCGCACCCGCACCGCCTCGGCCGCCGCCGAGACGTTCGAGCCGAAAATCGGGCCGAGCATCGCGCCGGCGCCGCGCTGCACGGACCGCCGGGCCGCCTCGACAGCGCCGCCCGGGCTCCCCCGGGTGTCCAGCGGCATCAGCACGAAATCTTCGCCCGCAGCGTCGTAGAGCGCCAGTTGGGCCGCATTCAGCATGGCCGCGCCGAACTCCGCATGGCGGCCTGAAAACGGCGCCAGCAGCGCCGCGCGGAATACCGGCGGCGAAGAAGGTGCGGATGCCGGCGCTTGCGGCTGCGGAGCACGCGGGGCGGCCGCCGCCGGTGCTTTCGCAGGGGGCTTCGGCGGGCTAGGCTTGCCTGTTCCCGAGTGCTGGCAGGCGGCAACCGCCATGCCGAGCAGCGCGAAAGAGGCGTAGCGCCAGTATGCCGTGTTCACGACCCGTCTCCGACGGTGCAGCCGGGCGCGAAGCTAACCCTCCCGGCCCGGCGCGTAAAGCACCGGACGACTTGAAGGGGCGCCTGCCGGCCGGCCTGTATCTTGTGGCGACGCCGATCGGCAATGCGCGTGACATCACGCTTCGCACCCTCGACATTCTGGCCGCCGCCGATCTCGTTGCCTGCGAGGACACGCGCGTAACCCGCCGCCTCCTTCGGATTCACGGGCTGAAGGCCCGTCTCACCGCCTATCACGACCACAATGCGGAGCGGGTGCGGCCGAAACTCGTTGCCGCCATCCGGGCGGGAAAAGCCGTGGCGCTGGCCAGCGACGCGGGAATGCCGCTCGTTTCCGACCCCGGTTTCGGCCTCGTGCGCGCGGTCCGGGTGGAGGGGCTCGTGGTGACGTCGGCGCCGGGAGCGAATGCGGCGCTGACGGCCCTCCAGCTTTCGGGCCTGGCGCCGGACCGCTTCGGTTTCCTGGGCTTCCTGCCGGCGAAACGGCCGGCCCGCCGGCGTACGCTCGCCCCCTGGGCCGAAACACCGGCAACGCTGCTCGCCTATGAGGCGGGGACGCGGCTCGCTGCCTGCCTCGCGGATATGGCGGCGGTGCTGGGCGCACGCGAAGCGGCGGTCGCGCGCGAACTCACGAAACGCCATGAAGAGGTCGTTCGCGGCCGGCTGGGCGACCTTGCGGCCCGCTACATGGAGGCCGGGCCGCCGAAAGGCGAAATCGTCATCGTCGTCGGGCCGCCCCCGGAGGCGGCGCCCGCCGAGATTCCCGATGCGCTGCTTGCGGAACGGATCGCCGCACTCGGCCTGTCGCGCGCGGCGGGCGAACTGGCGGCGGTTTCGGGGCGGCCCCGGCGCGACCTCTACCGGCGCGGACTCGAACTGCTTGCCCGCGACGGGTGACAGCCGCGGCCGCCGGGCCGAGCGCGTTGCTGCCTGGCGGCTGCGCCTGGCGGGCTACCGTGTTCTGGAGCGCCGCTACCGGACCCCGGTCGGCGAGATCGACCTGGTCGCGCGGCGCGGCCGGCGGCTGGTCATGGTCGAGGTCAAGGCGCGCCCGACAGAGGCATTGGCGCGGCAGGCAGTGCCCCAGCGCCAGCGTCACCGCATCGCAATGGCGGCGCGGCATTTCCTGGCGGCCAATCCCCGCTATCGCGACTGGTCCGTCCGCTTCGATGTCATTGCCGTGGTGCCGGGGCGGCTGCCCATCGTGATCCCCGACGCCTGGCGGGACGGCGACAGCCGCGCGAGGCGGGTCGCATGACCCCGGCGGAAGCCGAACTCCGCCGGCTCGGCGAATGCGGCGAAGAGCCGTTCAATATCGGCGAAGCGGCCCTACTGCTCGGCTCGTTCGACCGTCCGGGCGTGCCGC
>JAPOZD010000181.1 GCA_026706245.1 Alphaproteobacteria bacterium | reverse complement strand
CGTGACACTTCCAGCAGGCGTTCCGCGCCGCTTGGGCCGAAGCCCGGTCATCGGCCCGCCCGTTCCGGGCCGCTATCCCGCGTCCCGCGCCCGGTTCCTGAGGGCCCGCCAGACCCGCTCCGGCGTGGCGGGCATCTGGACGCAGGCGGCCCCGGCAGAGGCGAGCGCATCGGCCACCGCGTTCATCGCCGCCGGCAGGGCGGCCGTGGTGCCGCTCTCGCCGACGCCCTTCACCCCCAGCGGGTTGGTCAGGCAGGGCGTCCGGCTCCGTTCCAGCGCGAAGGAGGGAATGTCGGCCGCGCGCGGCATGGCGTAGTCCATGAAGGAGCCGGAAAGGAGCTGGCCCGTCTCCGGCTCGTAAACCATGTGCTCCATCAGGGCCTGGCCGACGCCCTGCGCGATGCCGCCATGCAACTGGCCTTCCAGCAGCATCGGGTTGACGACGACGCCCGCATCGTTGACCAGGCTGTAACGCTCCAGCGAGACGCGCCCGGTCTCGGGATCGATCTCGACCTCGGCGACATGGGTCCCGTTCGGGAAGCTGTAGGTGCGGGCAATGAAATGTCCGGCGGCGTCCAGCCCCATATCCATGTCTTCGCCGAGGAACGCCGGGTTGAAGCTGGCCCCCGCCACCTCGCGCAAGCCGACCCGCCTGTCCGTGCCGACGACCTCGAAGGCGCCCCCCTCGAAGGCGATATCGTCCTCGCTTGCCTCCAGCATGGCGGCGGCGATGCGCCGGCCCTTCTCGATGATGCGCTCGCTCGCCCGGACCGTCGCCGCGCCCGCCACCGTGGTGACGCGCGAGCCGCCCGCCCCGCTGCCGCGGCCGACAATGTCGCTGTCGCCGGTCAGCACCCGAACGGCATCGACCGGCAGGCCCAGTTGCGCCGCCGCGATCTGCGAGAAGGTGGTCGCGAAGCCCTGGCCGTTGCTGGAAGCGGTGAGCGTGACGGTGAGCAGGCCCTCCTCGTCGAAGCGCAGCGTCACGCGCCCGTCCTTGTAGCCGTCGGGCTCCGTATAGGAGGCGAAGCCGAAGCCGCGCAGCTTCCCGGCGGCCTCGCTTGCGCGCCGCCTCTCCGCGAATCCTGCGCGGTCCGCCAGTTCCAGCGCGGCGTCGAGATTGCCGGCGAAGTCGCCGCTGTCATAGACAAGGCCCGTCGGCGTGCGCCAGGGCATCTCCTCGGGGCGGATCATGTTGCGCCGGCGGAGCTCCGCCGGGTCGATGGCCAGCTGGCGCGCCGCCTCGTCCACAAGGCGCTCGACGATATAGCCGTATTCCGGCTTGCCGGCGCCGCGATAGGCCGTGATCGGGGTCGTGTGGCTCAGGCGGCAGACCGTTTCGGCATGGACCGCCGGGATGCGGTACACATTGGCGAGCATCCGCGAGCCGCCGTCCGTCGGGATGACGGGCCCGGCGCCCGTGGCATAGGCGCCGAGGTCGGAGCGGGTCGAGGTGCGGATGGCGAGGAAAATCCCTTCGGCGTCCAGCGCAAGCTCGGCCACCGTGTCGTGGTCGCGGGCGTGGTAGTCCGAAAGGAACGCTTCGGCGCGGTCGTCGATCCATTTCAGCGGCCGCCCGAGCAGCCGGGCGGCGTGAGCGAGCAGGACCTGTTCGGAGAAGATGCCGTTCTTCATGCCGAAGCCGCCGCCGACATCGGGCGTGATGACGCGCACATCGGCCCGCGCCGCGCCGAGAGCCTTCGCCAGCGCCTCCTGCACCTGCCCCGGCCCTTGGGTCGGGGCGAACAGGGTATAGCGCCGGTCGCGTGCGTCCCATTCCGCCAGCGCGCCCCGCGTCTCCAGCGGCGCGGCCGAGATGCGGTTGTTCGCAAGCGGAATCCGGATGCGGTGCGCCGCGCGCGCGAACCGCGCCTCGACTTCTGCGGCGTCGCCGGTCGCCCATTCGAACAGTTCTTCGGTGTCGGCCGGGTCCAGCGGGCGGTAGTCCACGGCGACGGCTTCCGCCATGTCGCGCGCCGCCGCCGCCGTCTCGGCGACCGCCATGGCGACGATCTCGCCCGCATAGCGCACCCGGTCCCGTGCGAAGGCGGGAAAGGGCGGCGGGACCAGCGGCGCGCCGTCGCGCCGCCGCACCGGCGAGCGGTTGTCGAGCGGTCCGGTTTCCAGGCTGTCGCGCAACAGGGCAACCGCGCCCGGCACCGTCAGCGCCTCGCGGTTGTCCACGCCGAGTATGTCGGCATGGGCATAAGGCGAGCGCAGGAAACGCACCCATGCCTGGCCGGCGAGGTCGATATCGTCGATGAAGCGGCCCCGGCCGGTCAGCAGCGCCGCATCCTCAAGGCGCGGGAGGCTTTCTCCGATCACCGCATGCGCCCGCGCAGGAAGGCCCCGGCGCGGGCAATCGCCTCGCCCGCCTCGTCGAGAACCGGCTCGAACAGGTGCCAGACATGCATCATGTCATGAGCAACATCGAGGCTGACATCGACGCCTGCTTCGCGGGCGCATTCGGCGAGCCGGAGCGAGTCGTCGAGCAGCACTTCGGCGGTTCCGACCTGGACCAGCAGCGGCGGCAGGCCCGCGAGGTCGGCGTAGATCGGTGCGGCGAGCGGCGCGCGCGGATCGGCACCCGCAAGATAGCGCTCGGAGAACCAGAGCAGCGCCTCGTGGTTCAAGGTCGGATCCTCGTCTTCCTTGGCCGTCATCGAGGCGCCGACGCCCTCCATATCGACCCAGGGCGACAGGCAGAGCCCAGCCGCCGGCATCGGCTGGCCGCGATAGCGCAGCGCGACGAGTGCGGCGACCGTGAGCCCGCCGCCGGCCGAGTCGCCCGCTATCGAAAGCCGGCCCGGCGCAAAGCCCTCGTCGAGCAGCCAGCAATAGGCGGCGACCGCGTCATCCACCGCGGCGGGGAAGGGCGATTCCGGCGCGAGGCGGTAGTCGAGAAGCAGGACTTTCGCTTTCGACGCCGCGGCGATGTTCCAGGCGAGGTTGCGGTGCGAATCGCAGGAGCCGATGACATAGCCGCCGCCATGCAGGTAGAGCACGGCCCGGTCCGCCAGGCAGCCGGGCGCGGCGATCCATTCCGCATAGCGGCCGGCGACGGTCACGGGCGTGACATCCGCCTCGGCGGGCGCGGGGAACCGCTCGCCCACTTCCGCGATCCGCGCGCGCATTTCGGGCACGGTCGGGTTCTCGGGCTTGCCGCGTTCCCGAAGCAGGGTCTTCAGGGCCGCCAATTGCTCCGAACTCATCTGGGCGCTGCCTCCGTCATGCCGCGTCGGCCCCTAGCCTAGACCGTTTCCGTGCGGCGCAGAAAGGCTCTAGAGTGCCTCGTTCGAAGACGGGAGAGGGAGGGAAATCCATGCCGGTCGCCATCGTTACCGGCGCCGGGACGGGCGTCGGCCAGGCTGCTGCGGAAGCGCTGCTGGGCGCGGGCTACCAGGTGGCGCTCGCCGGGCGGCGCACGGAGCCGCTGAAGGAGGTCGCCGCGCACTGGCCGGAGAGCACCTTGGCGCGATCGACGGATGTCGGCGACGAGGCGCAGGTCAAGGCGCTGTTCGAGGCGGTGGTCGCGCGCTTCGGGCGGCTGGACCTGCTGTTCAACAATGCCGGGTTCGGCGCGCCTCCGGTGCCGCTGGAGGAGCTCTCGCTCGCCCAGTGGCAGGCGGTGGTGGACGCCAATCTCACCGGCAGCTTCCTCTGCACGCGGGAAGCCTTCCGGGTGATGAAGTCGCAGGACCCGCCGGGCGGGCGGATCATCAATAACGGGTCGATCTCGGCCCATGTGCCGCGCCCCAACTCGGCACCCTACACCTCGACCAAGCATGGCGTGACGGGGCTTACCCGCTCGACGATCCTGGATGGGCGCGCCTTCGGCATTACCTGCGGCCAGATCGACATCGGCAATGCCGAGACGCCGATGACGCAGCGTATGCACAAGGGCGTGCTGCAGCCGGACGGCTCGACGAAGGTGGAGCCGACTATGGATGTGCGCCATGTGGCCGACGCCGTGCTCTACATGGCCGGCCTCTCGCCGGACGCCAATGTGCCGTTCCTGACGGTGATGGCGAACGGCATGCCCTTCATCGGCCGAGGCTAGGGCGCCTTCCGGCGGCCCGGACCGGGACGGGCGCAAACTGCCGCAGCGGATGGAGATGGCCATGATAAGGCGCTGCGCGGCGGGCGACTTCGACCGCATCCTCGCGATCATCAACGATGCCGCCCAAGCCTATCGCGGCGTCATACCGGACGACCGGTGGAAGGACCCCTACATGCCCGCCGGGGAGCTGGCCGAAGAGATTGCAGCCGGCATCGACTTCGACGGATACGGGATCGAAGGGGCGGGACTGGTCGGGGTGATGGGCATCCAGCCGGTCGAGGATGTGACGCTGATCCGCCACGCCTATGTGGCGACCGCGTATCGGCGGTCCGGAATCGGCTCGGCGCTGCTGGAAGGACTGCTCGCGCGCCAGGACCGCCCGGTCCTTATCGGCACCTGGGCCGCCGCCGGCTGGGCGATTGCGTTCTATCGCCGGTATGGGTTCGAGACGGTTCCGGAGCCGGAGAAAACGAGGCTGTTGCAGCGCTACTGGACCGTTCCCGAGCGCCAGATCGAGACCTCCGTGGTCCTCGCCGATTCCCGTTGGCGCAGCAGGGCGCATGGAGCCGGCGAAACGGGGGCGGGGGATTGAAAAGCGGGCGGGCGCGCCGTAAGTCTCGCGCGCCATTTGCGTAAGGACACGAGCTCATGGGCTACAGGGTCGCCATAGCCGGCGCGACCGGAGCCGTCGGCTACCAGCTTCTGGAAGGGTTGCACGAGACATCCTTCCCCGTGGACGACATTGCGGCGCTGGCCTCGCGCAAATCCCAGGGCCGCAAGGTGTCCTTCGGCGATGACGAGCTGGACGTGCAGGTCCTGGACGAGTTCGACTTCTCCGGCTGGGACATCGCGCTGTTCTCGCCTGGTGGCGCGGTCTCGAAGGTGCATGCGCCGCGCGCCGCTTCCGCCGGCTGCGTCGTCATCGACAACAGCTCGACCTTCCGCCTGGACAGCGACGTGCCGCTGGTGGTGCCGGAGGTGAACCGGGAGGCGCTGGCGGGCTTCTCGGCGCGCAACATCGTCTCCAACCCGAACTGCTCGACGATCCAGATGGTGGTGGCGCTGAAGCCGCTGCAGGACGCGCAGCCGATCCGGCGCATCGTGGTCTCGACCTACCAGTCGGTCTCCGGCGCGGGCCGGAAGGGCATGGACGAGCTCTGGGGCCAGACCCGCGGCGTCTATCAGCTAGAGGACGCGGAGCCGGCCGAATTCACCAAGGAGATCGCCTTCAATGTCGTGCCGCATATCGATGTCTTCATGGACGACGGCTCGACGAAGGAAGAGTGGAAGATGGTGAACGAGACCCGGAAGATCCTGGACGCCGACATCGCGGTCACCGCGACCTGCGTGAGGGTACCGGTCTTCGTCGGCCATGCCGAGGCGGTGAATGTCGAGTTCGACGGGCCAATGGACGAGGAGGAAGCCTACGAGCTGCTGAGCGCGGCGCCCGGCGTGGAGGTGGTGGACCGGCGCCAGGACGGCGGCTACGTCACGCCCAAGGAGGCCGCCGGCGACGACACCGTGTTCGTCTCGCGCATCCGCCGCGACCCGACGGTGGAGCACGGCCTCAACCTCTGGGTCGTCTCGGACAATCTCCGCAAGGGGGCGGCGACCAACGCCGTCCAGATCGCCCGCGAACTCGCCGACTCCTGGCTTTGAGCATCTGGCCGGAGGGGTTCGCGCCGGAGATTCCGGCCGCATGGGCAGGGCCGGACGGCTTCATGGCGCGGGTGCGCTATCTGGAGCTCTTCGAGGCCGTGCTGGAGCCGTTCGGCCGGGCGCTCGGCCTGCCGCCGGACTATCTGGCGCGGACCAATTGCAGCACCTTCGCGCTGGAGAGCCATGTCGTCTATCTGGACGATGCCCGCCCCGGCGAGCGGCTGCTTTGCCGGTTCCATTTCGCCGATGCCGACGCGAAGCGCGTCCACTATCTGCAGACGCTCCACCGCACGCCTGACGGCCCGGCGCTCGCCGCCTATGAGTGCCTGTGCATGCATGTGAACCTGGAACTGCGCCGGGGCCTGCCGTTTCCCGAAGCGGCGGCGGCGCGCGCGGGGAAACTTGTCGAACTCCACCGCCGCCACCCCTGGCCCGTCGGCCCCCGCCTCACCATCCGCTTCCATGCGGAGGACGTCGCGGCATAGGCGGCGCTACCCTCTGGCGGCGCGGCGAAGGCGGTCGTTGATCGCCCGGCCGAGGCCGCGCTCCGGGATCGGGGCCACGGCAATGCCGCTTCCGCCATCGAGCCGGCGCAGCATGGCGAAGAGATTGGCGGCGGCCTCCACGAGATCGGCGGACGGGCTGAGGTTGAGGTCGCCTTCCACGGCCCCGAAGCCAAGCAGAGCTTCGCCCGGGCGGGCCGAGGCCGCATCCATCCGGAGCGGGCTGTCGGGCGCATAGTGACGCAGCAGCATGCCGGGGGAGGGGCGCGGCGCGGTGCCGGCCGACAAGGCGGGCTCGGCGAGCGGGCCTGTCTCGGCCTCGACTGCCTCGGCGTCGAGCGCGCCTAGACGCAGCAGGACCGGTGTGCCCCCAAGCGCAACCACGGTCGATTCGAGGCCGAGCCGGCAGGGGCCGCCGTCGAGCACCATTGCGGCAGTCTGCCCGAGTTCGGCGGCGGCATGGGCCGCTGTCGTGGGGCTGAGGCGCCCGGAGCGGTTGGCGCTCGGGCCGACCAGCGGCCGTCCGGCGGCGCGGATCAGCGCTTCCGCCGTCGGATGCGCCGGCCAGCGCAAGGCCAGCGTGTCGAGGCCGGCGGATGCGAGCCACG
>JAPOZD010000343.1 GCA_026706245.1 Alphaproteobacteria bacterium | reverse complement strand
GCCTTGATGCTGCGCCCGCCCTCGCGCTTGAGCTCGGCCAGCACAGCGTCCAGCTCGGACCGCATGGGCTCCGAGAGCGCGTTGCGCGCCTCCGGGCGGTTGAGCGTAATCGTCGCAATTTCGTCGGCCACATCGAAGATCAGATGCTGAAAAGCCATCGGGGCGTTCCTCTGTCGGGTCGTTGAACTGCACGCGAACATAGCGGACCGGGCGCGGCCGGCAATCCGCCGGCAGCGCTTGTCCGCTTCAATGCCCGAAGGCGGGCATGACGTCCTTCGCCACGCGGTCGAACTGCTCGAGCATCTGCGCGGTCGGCGTGCCCATGCTGGTGGAGAGGTTGATGTGCTCCATACCGGGGTAGCGCTCTTCCAGCTGCTTCAGGCGCTCGACCAGCTCCTCGGCGGTGCCGGCGAACCAGGCGCCGAGGTCCATGAAATGCTCCAGCCTCGGCACGCCGTTCTCGTACCAGCCGCCCCGGCGCGACGCCGCCTTCACGCCTTCGGGCGAAATGCCCGGCACGAAGCCCAGCGGCGCGAATATCTTCACATGCTCCTCATAGAGCGGCGTCATCTCGCGGACCGCCTGTTCCTTCGTG
Source organism: Alphaproteobacteria bacterium (assembly GCA_026706245.1). Classification (GTDB taxonomy): domain Bacteria; phylum Pseudomonadota; class Alphaproteobacteria; order Bin95; family Bin95; genus Bin95. Next base: position 6,248 of record JAPOZD010000343.1, on the reverse strand, counting down.
TCGGCGAGGTAGAAGAAAATCCCGATCGTCAGGTTCTCCCCGAGGGCAAGGTCCATCCCGGCGCGGGCCGCCGCGTCCCGGTAGCCCTGGATCGGCCCTTCCGCCATCGTCGCCGCGCCGCCGCCGACGGCGCCCTTGATGCCGTGCCGGACCATGAAGTCCAGCCCGCGCGGATTGGCGCTCACCACCGGCTGCCAGCACTCCACCGGCAGGTTGACCGGGCGCGGCACCAGCGTGATCTCCTCCAGGTCGTAGCCCCGATAGGGCACACGCGGCGGCAGGGTGTAGTGGCTGCCCTCGTGGCGAAAACTCTCCTCGTTGAACGCCTTGAACATGATCTCGACCTGCTCCTCGAACAGGTCCCGGTTGGCGGTCTGGTCCTGCATCGGCGCGCCGAAGGTCTCGACCTCGCGGGTGTGGTAGCCGCGCCCGACGCCGAACACGGTGCGCCCCTCCGTCAGAATGTCGGCGGTGGCGAAGTCCTCCGCCAGGCGCAGTGGATGCCACATCGGCGCGATGTTGAAGCCGCAGCCGATCCTGAGCGAACGCGTGATATGGGCCAGATGCACCGCGCACATGAGGATGTTCGGGATACACTCATAACCTTCGTGCTGAAAATGGTGCTCGGCGAGCCAGAGCGTGTCGAAACCGATCTCGTCCAGCTTCTTCGCCACCGCGTCGGTCTTGGCGAAAACCGATGCGAGCGCCTTGTTGGAGTAGCGCCGCTCATCGGCAGGAGTCGCATCCTGCCCCCGGTCCGGGAGGTCGATATGGCCGGGATAGACGGTGGTGAACTTGCGGATCATGCAAACCTCCTGGAGAGCCGGACGCCTGCGACACGGGGCCGAAGGCAAGACGCAAACGCTCTTCGCCGAGAGCCGGACAAGCGGAAGATGCTGGCGGACAGGGAGGGATTCGAACCCTCGGTACGCCTGTTGACGTACGACGGATTAGCAATCCGCTGGTTTAAGCCACTCACCCACCTGTCCCGAAAGCCGGCGAGACTTACAGAATCCTGGGCCCCGGCGTCAACGCCCAAACGGGAATGAGAAACCCGCCGGGCGGTCTTCGAACCGGGTCGCGGGATATGCTACACTCCGCCCGGCGCCAACCCCGCGAGAAGCTTCATGATGCGTTCCTGTCTGATCGCCGCCGCCATTGCCGCGCTGCTTGCCGGTTGCGGCGATGCCAAGATAGAGCACGACTATCCCGACCCGCTGTACCGGCACCTTCCGGGAAGCCAGGGCCAGTCCTACCTGCCGAAGGAAGGCGCGCAGGGGATCTTCGGGGAAGGCGGCATCAATCTTCTTGGAGGAGAGGGGCAACAGGGCGGCGGTTCGGGGATCGGCGTCAACAGCTTCCTGTGGCGCGCATCGCTCGACACGCTGTCCTTCATGCCGCTGGCCTCGGCGGACCCCTTTGGCGGCGTCATCATCACGGAGTGGTTCGCGCCGCCCGAAACGCCGGACGAACGCTTCAAGGTCACGGTGTATATCCTCGACAGGCAGCTTCGGGCCCACGGCCTGAAGGTCGCGGTATTCCGCCAGGAGAGGGGCGACGCCGGCTGGGCCGATGCGGCGGTGGACAGCGCCACGCACACCGAAATCGAGAACAACATCCTGGTCCGGGCGAGGGAACTGCGCATCGCCAGTCTGTAGCATCCGGGGATACGGAGCGCCTTCATGGCCCGATACGACCACCGCGAAGCCGAGCCTTACTGGCGCGGGCGATGGGAAGAAGCCGGCTGCTTCACGGCCCGCGAGGATGCTTCGCGCCCGAAATATTACGTGATGGAAATGTTCCCCTACCCCTCGGGGCGCATCCATATGGGCCATGTGCGCAATTTCACGCTGGGCGATGTCGTCGCCCGTTACAAGCGCGCGCGGGGATTCAATGTGCTGCATCCGATGGGCTGGGACGCCTTCGGCCTGCCGGCGGAGAACGCTGCCTTCGAAGCCGGCGTCCATCCCGGCGTCTGGACGCGCCGGAACATCGCCACCATGAAGGCCCAGCTTTCGACCATGGGCCTCTCCTATGACTGGAGCCGGGAGCTTTCGACCTGCGAGCCCGACTATTTCAAGCATGAGCAGGCAATGTTCCTCGACTTCCTGGAGAAAGGGCTCGCATACCGGCGCAAGTCCTGGGTCAACTGGGATCCGGTCGAGAACACCGTGCTCGCCAATGAGCAGGTGATCGACGGCCATGGCTGGCGCTCGGGCGCGCCGGTCGAGCGGCGCGAGCTCGCCCACTGGTTCCTCAGGATCACCGCCTATAGCGACGAGCTGCTGGAGGCGCTGGACGGTCTCGACCGCTGGCCGGACCGCGTGCGGCTGATGCAGGCGAACTGGATCGGCCGCTCGGACGGCGCGCGGGTCAGCTTCCGGCTCAAGGAACGCGCCGATGCGCTCGAAGTCTTCACCACCCGGCACGATACGCTGTTCGGCGCCTCCTTCATGGCGATCTCGCCGGACCATCCGCTCGCGCAGGAAATCGCCGCGAAGGACCCGGACATGGAAGCCTTCATCGCCGAATGCCGCAGCCTCGGCACCAGCGAGGCGGCCATCGAGCAGGCGGAGAAGCGCGGGCGGGATACCGGGCTGAGGGCGCTCCACCCCTTCGACGACGGGGTGGAACTGCCCGTCTATGTCGCGAATTTCGTGCTTATGGAGTATGGCAGCGGCGCCATTTTCGGCTGCCCCGGCCATGACCAACGCGACCTCGACTTCGCCCGCGCCTACGGCTTGCCGGTGCTCCCCGTCGTCTGCCCACCCGACGCGGACCCCGGGAATTTCGAGATCGGGGCGGAGGCCTATACCGGCGACGGGCGGCTCATCAACTCGTCCTTCCTGGACGGGCTCGACGTGCCCGACGCAAAGCGCTGCATGGGCGAACGGCTGGAGGCGCTCGGCTTCGGCGAGCGCACGGTGCAGTACCGCCTGCGGGACTGGGGCGTCTCCCGCCAGCGCTATTGGGGCTGCCCGGTCCCGGTCATCCATTGCGGCGCCTGCGGCATCGTGCCCGTGCCCCGCGCCGACCTGCCGGTGACGCTGCCCGACGACGTGACCTTCGATGCGCCCGGCAATCCGCTGGACCGGCACCCGACCTGGAAGCATGTCCCCTGCCCGTCCTGCGGCGCCCCCGCCGAGCGCGAGACCGACACCTTCGACACGTTCTTCGAGTCGTCCTGGTATTTCGCCCGCTACTGCTCGCCGGGCGTCGAGGACCGGCCGTTCGACCGCGAAGCCGTCGATTACTGGATGCCCGTGGACCAGTATATCGGCGGCGTCGAGCACGCCGTGCTGCATCTGCTCTATTCCCGCTTCTTCAGCCGGGCGATGAAGGAATGCGGCTATATCGGGGTCGAGGAGCCGTTCACCGGCCTCTTCACCCAAGGCATGGTCTGCCACGAGACCTACCGCGCCGGGGACGGGGGCTGGCTGCAGCCGAACGAGGTGGAAGACGACGGCAAGGGCGGCAAGCGGCGGTTGTCGGACGGAGCGCCGGTTTCGGTCGGCCGCTCCGAGAAGATGAGCAAGTCGAAGAAGAACGTGGTCGATCCCGAGGAGATCATCGAGCACTACGGCGCCGACGTGGCCCGCCTGTTCATGCTGTCCGACAGCCCGCCAGCGCGCGACCTCGACTGGACAGAGGCGGGCGTGGACGGCGCGTGGCGCTATCTTAACCGGCTCTGGCGGCTGGTGGACGAGGCGCCGGACGCACCTGCGGAAGCCGGGACGAGCGATGCGGCGGAGGCGCTGAGGAACACCGCCCACAGGACCGTGGACGCGATGACCGGCGATCTCGAACGCTTCCACTTCAACCGGGCGGTGGCGCGGGTTCGCGAGCTTACCAACGCGCTGGCGGACGCCCTGCCGGCCGCCGATCCGGCAATGGCGGCCGCCTATCGCGAGAGCATCGGGACGGCCGTGCGCCTGATCGCCCCGATGACGCCCCATCTGGCGGAAAGCTGCTGGCGAAGGCTCGGCGGGAAGGGCCTGCTTGCCGACCAGCCCTGGCCGGTCGCCGACTCTCTGCGGCTGACTGAAGACATTGTGGTGCTGCCCGTGCAGGTGAACGGCAAGCTGCGCGGCCAGCTGGAGGTAGCGCGCGGCCTGGAGGCGGCGGATGTCGAGGCGGCGGCACTCGCGCTTGCCGGCGTGCAACGGCAGCTCGAAGGCCGGCCGCCCCGCCGCGTCGTCGTCGTGCCTGACAAGATCGTCAATGTTGTGGCCTGAGAGACTTGCGGCCGCTGTTGCCGGACTAGTGCTCGGCGCCATGCTCGCCGGCTGCACGCTCGAGCCCGTCCATGCGCGCCGGCCCCAGCAGGGACCTGACGTCACCGCGGCCATGGCGCAGGTCGAGGTCGAGCCGATTCCGGACCGGGTCGGCATGTTGCTGCGCCGCCGGCTCGAGGAACGGCTGGCTCCGGGCGGACCCCGCCTTCCCGCGGAATACCGGCTCCGCGTTCAGCTACGCTCTTCTTCCGCCGGCTCGCTCATCGGCAAGAGCGAGATCGTAACCCGCGCGGACCTCAGGCTCACCGCCGAGTTCGAGCTCACGAAGCGCGGCGGCAACCGGCCGGTGCTGCGCGGCTGGGCGCGCTCCGTGCATAGCCACGACGTTCTCCAGTCCGCCTTTGCGACGCGGGCGGCGCAGCGCGCGGCACGCGACCGCGGCGTCGATGCGTTGAGCGCCCAGATCGCGCGCCGCCTCGCTCTCTTTTTCCGCAGCGGGGAACCGGCCGGATGAAGCTCGCCGGCCGGCAGGTTGCCGCGTTCCTGCGCGATGCGCCGCCGCCCGAACTGCTCGCCGTCCTTCTCTACGGACCCGACGAAGGGCTGGTGCGGGAGCGCGCACGCCTGCTGGCCGGCAAGGTCGTCGAGGACATCCGGGACCCTTTCCGGGTCGCGACGCTCACCGGGCCGGACCTGAAGGCGGACCCGGCCCTGCTGGCCGACGAGGCGGCCGCCATTTCGCTCACCGGCGGCAAGCGGTTGGTGAGGCTGCGCGCCGCCGGCGACGATTGCGCGAAGGCGCTGGAGGCCGTCCTGGACGGTCCCGCCGCCGATGCGCTCATCGTGGTCGAGGCGGGCGATCTTCCGCCGCGCTCCAGACTGCGCAAGCTGGCCGAGGCGCACGGCCGCGCCGCCGCCCTGCCCTGCTACGCCGATGACGACGACGCTGTCTCCCGGCTGGTGGAGCACGTCGTGCGGAGCGCCGGCGCAAGAATCGATCCGGACGCGCTCGCCTTCGCCGTGGACCATCTCGGCAACGACCGGATGACGACCCGCATAGAGGCGGAAAAGCTCGCGCTCTACGCCGGCGAGGGCGGCACGGTCTCGCTCGAGGACGCCATGGCCTGCATCGGCGATGCCGCCGTGCTTTCCCTGGACGACATCGCCTTCGCCGTGGGTGCGGGCGATCTGTCGGCGCTTTCGACCGCGCTTGACCGGGCGGCCGCCGAAACCGCGGCGCCCGTTTCGATACTGCGCGCGGTGGGGCGCCACTTCCAGCGGCTGGATACAGCGCAGGCGCTCATCGCCGCCGGTGCGGACGAGCGAAGCGCCATGACGCGGTTGCGGCCTCCGGTCTTCTTCCGGCGCCGGGAAGCATTCCGCCGCCAGCTTCGTCGATGGCCGCAAGGCCGCATCCTTTCCGCCCTGGCGCGGCTGAACCGGGCGGAAATCGATTGCAAGACCACCGGGCTGCCGGACCGGGCGATCACCGAGCGCACCCTGTTCGAACTGGCCCGCGCCCGCGCTCAGGCCGCCCCGGCAATCGCGAGGAAGTCGGCCGCCGAAAGGCTTGCGCCGCCGACCAGCGCGCCGTCCACATCGTAAGGCGCCAGCAACGCCGCCGCGTTGTCGGGCTTGACCGAGCCTCCGTAGAGGATGCGGGTCCCTGCGCCCCGCTCGCCGAGCGCAGCGCGCAACGCGGCATGGACGGCAATGACCTCATCGACCGTCGGTGTGCGCCCCGTGCCAATGGCCCAGACCGGCTCGTAAGCGACAACCGTGTTCTCCGGCCGGGCGCCCTCAGGCAGGGAGCCCAGAAGGCTTGCCGCCACGACCGCTTCCGCCCGGCCGGCATCCCGCTCCTTGGCGGTCTCGCCGACGCAGACGATGGCGATGAGGCCCGCCCGGTGCGCCGCGCCGGCCACGGCGAGTCGGATGCCATCGTACGCGCGAAGGCAGGCGCGGCGCACCGGGCGGGCCTCATCGCCATCGTCTGCGTCGGCGAGACCGCCA
>JAPOZD010000134.1 GCA_026706245.1 Alphaproteobacteria bacterium | reverse complement strand
GTGCGCGGGCCCTACGGGATCCATCTCGGCATGGAACTGGCGCTGCTCGAGGCGGACCGCGCCGTCGTCCGGCTGCCCTGGCGGCCGGAACTCGGCAACGGCGCCGGCATCTATCACGGCGGCGCGACCGCCTCGCTGATCGACACCGCCGCCACGGCCGCCGCCTGGACGAGTCCGTCGGTCGTCGAGGCCACGAAGGGCGCCACGGTCGGGTTCACCGTCAACTTCCTCTCGCCGGGCCTGAAGGGCCGTGGCCTGAGCGCGGAGGCCGTCGTGCTGCGCCGGGGCGGCTCGCTCACCGTTGTGGACGTGCTGGTGACGGACGACGGCGGGCGCAAGATCGCCCGCGGCGTCGTCACCTACAAGCTCGGCCGCGGCGGCGCATCGGGCACCGCGTTCGACTGACGCCCCCGGCGCCGGCTACACCAGCCCGCGCAGGAAGTCGGCGCGCGCCCTGGCGGCGCCCATCAGCAGCGGCAGGTCGTTGCCGCCGAGCACCAGCCGCGCGCCCATGCCGATATAGCGCCCGGCAAGCTCCTCGTCATAGACGCCGCCCATGCCGGCATGCTTGCCGCTGTTGCGCGCCGCAGAGACCACGCGGTCATAGGCGTCGGTGACGCGGTCATGTCCGAACTGCCCCGGTATGCCCATGGTCGCGCAGAGGTCGTTGGTGCCGATCAGCAGCGCGTCGATACCTTCGACGGCGGCGATGGCGTCCGCGGCCTCCACGGCCTCTTCCGTCTCGATCATCACCACGGTAAGCGTCGCGCTGTTGATGAGCCGCGCGGCCTCGCCCGTCGGCAGCGCCTCATATTCGAGCTGCGCCATACCGCCCGCCACCGAGCGCCTGCCGACCGGCGGGTAGAGGCAATTGTCGCGCACCGCCTCGGCCTGGGCCTGGCTGTCCACATGCGGCACGACGATGCCCTGCGCGCCGGCGTCCAGCAGCCGGGTCGCATGGAAATGCTCATGCGCCGAGGCGCGCGGGATGGGCGAAATGCCGGCGTCCAGCGCCGCCGCGCAGATCTGCGCCGCCGTATCGACGGAGAACGCGCCGTGCTCCAGATCGACGAACAGCCAGTCATAGCCGCAGACCGCCGCGATCTTGGCGATTTCGGGCATGCGGGCGAGGCGCAGGCCGAGGCCCAGCGCAAGCTCCCCGGCTGCGAGCTTCTCCTTGGTGTGGTTGGCGATCAGGGCCATGGTGGCGCAACTCCTTGCCTGTTCCGCCTCCCTTATGGCGCGAAGCGCAGGCGGCGTCCAATCTCCGGGCGGTCGGCCGTATGGATAGGGGATTATATACAATCGTGACCGTGCGGCAGGCTGAACGCGCTTAGCTTTTGGCCTTTCGGGATTTCAGGTACTGCCACTCGTCGCGCTTCTTTGGGCGCGCCCGAAGAAGCGCGAGCGATGTTCTCGGCGGTGTTGGGGATCGGTTTCGGCATCGGATGCACGACCGGCCTGCCCGGTGGGCGACTGGTCGGATTCGTCACCTTTATCCGTGTTCGCCATCCTTGTTTCTCCGAACGTTAGCATCACTCGCCTTGCCGCCTGCTGGCAAGTGTGGGAGCATTCCCCTGCAACGTCAGCCAAGTCCCGCTCCGTCGGGTCGCTCGCTGAATAGAACAGCCAGATACCCGGCGAGGGAGTAGCTACCCGCGCCTGGCGAATAGGCGAGACTCACCATTCTTGGTTGACGTTGCAACGGCCCGGCACCAGCCGGAGCCGGAACGCAATCGTATGGAGCAAGCCATGCGCTCTCTGGTCGTCTTCATCGTCCTTTCCATTTCGCTGGGCGCCGCCCAAGCGAAGGACCCCGACTTCAATTCCGTCCCCGCCAACATCGCCGATGCGCCCGTGTATGTCTGGCATGGCATCCGACGCGCCGACCGCGGCCACATGTTTCGGTGGCGCGCTGGCTTCGATGGTGGGAGCGTCTGGATCGCGGAGCTTCACGCTGGACGCCATTGGCCGGAGTGGCGGTATTCGTCCAAGAGCAACGTGCTCGGCATCTTCAAGAAGAATGGATTCGAGAATTTCCGCCGGGTCGAGAGCATCGCCTATGCCGGCAGCCAGTGGGGCTACATGGCCGTTGCCGACTGGAAGGACAAATCCTGCGTTGTCGGCGTTGTGCTCGACAATGACAACCACTCTCACTACGGCGGACAGGGAGGCACGCTGCGCGGCTACGCTACCGACTGCGGCTCTGGTGCCATCGGCCGATTCGGCGAATGGCACGCTTGGTTGCGGTCGTTCAAGCGCGTCCCGCTCGGCTACAACGCCGCGCTGGATCGATGAAACGCTTGACGCTGGCGGTTCTCTGTGTCGCGCTGCTTGGCGGCTGCAATCCCGCGTTCGTTGCGCTGTGCTGTCTCCCTCTTCCCCTGCCTTCGGGCTCGGAGACGCAGCCCCGTGAGCCTGTGACGAAAGCCAAGGAACAACACGACAGCAGCCCCTGATAGCTCGCCCGCGAATCGTCCTACAAGAATGCGGCGGCCGCGGGCAGGCGGCCGCCGCATTCTAACACCCACGACAAAGGAGCAAGCTATGGGTGAGATTGAACTAACAGACGAAGACCTGAAACTCCTTCAAGATCAAACGGCGCTCACTGCGTTCATTGCGGCGACGGCCAGAGCGATTCAGCTATTGGGCCAGGGGCCATACGGGAAAGATGCTGAAGACTTCTTTCTGAAAGCTCTCCAAGAAAGTCTGAAGAAGGTGTCATCGGGCCTTGCGCGTCATCCGATGGCCGAAAAAGAGCGAGAGCAATTAAGGCAATGGTATCGGGTGTTCTTGGGCTTTTACCGCCATCCGAGCTTGCCCGAGAATCTTCCGCCTGACGCAACAAAGCATTGACAGCGGACCCGGCGCAACCCTCCCGGCTATGATTCCTGCCGGATCGGGAAGCGGCACCGCTTCGTCGTTACGTCATCAGGTCGTCGAGCGGCTTATGCTCCACATCCATCTCGGCGCGCTTCACGGCGTCGATAACCGTATCGGCGGCGGCGTCCGTGCGATGGCTGCGCTGCGCCGAAGCCCGAAGCCAGTCGTACTGCTCGGCGGACATGAGCACGAACTCGCGGCGCCCATACCGGGTTATCTCCACCGGCTCGAGTTGCGCTTCATGCTGGAACCGGCCGAACTTGCGCTGGAACTGAACAGCGTTCACGGTGGGCACAACGGCCTCTCCAAACAGCGGGCGCCTGCCACAATATACGTATAATCGGTAGAAACGAAGGGGCGGGCGAGGGGAGATGTGGCGCGGTCGACGCACCAACCGCCGGACGAAGATCGGCACGATAGGAAGACAAGAGCCGCGGGTGGAATAGCAGCCCCACTCACAGCGCGAGTGAGCCGAACTGCCGGAATAGGCCCGCCGCCGCTTGCAACGGAAGCCGCCCGGCGGGTATGGTGCCCCGTGTCGGAGCGTAGCGCAGTCTGGTAGCGCATCACACTGGGGGTGTGGGGGTCGCAGGTTCGAATCCTGCCGCTCCGACCAGATCAGAACCCGGCTCCCGGAGAGGGCGTCCATGGAGCCGCTGACGCTTGCCGTCGCCATTGCCGGCCTGTTCCTCGGCGGACTCGTCAAGGGCGCCATCGGGCTCGGCATGCCGCTCGTCATGATCTCCGTGCTCGCCGTCGTCATGCCGCTGCGCGACGCCCTGCCGCTGATCGCGGTGTCGCTCATCGCCGCAAATGTCTGGCAGATCTGGGCGACCTGGCGCAACCGGCCGGACCTGCGCCAATTGCTGAGCCTCGTGCTGCCGCTGATGGCGGCCGTCTGGATCGCATCCGGCTTCATCGCCGAGGGCGATCCCGACCTGCTGAACGCGCTCGTCGGCCTTGTCGTCATCGGCTATGTCGCCGTTTCCCGGGCGCGCTGGGAGCCCCGGCTGCCGGAGCGGCTGGAGCCGGTCGTCACGCCGGCGGTCGGCGCGGCGGCGGGCGCCGTGGGCGGCATGACCGGCGTGTTCGGCCCGCAGCTCGGCGTTTACCTGCTCGCGCTCCGCATGGAGCCCGGCGCCATGGTCGGCCTGCTCGGCTGGACCCTGCTTGCCGGCTCGACCACGCTCGCCGCGGCGCTTGCCGGCCACGGCCTGCTTACGACGGCCGGCGAGTGGTCGGTTTCCGCCGCGGCCTTCCTGCCGGCGCTGGCGGGCCTCGTCGCCGGCGGCCGGCTGCGCGAGGCCATGCCGGTCGGGCGGTTCCGCACGCTCGTCATGGCGGGCCTGCTCCTGCTCGGCATTGCCAACCTGCGCGGTCTCGTGACATGAAGGCGCCCATGTCCCGCCCCTGCCTCCTCTACATGACCGCCGGCGACCGCGAGGAAGCGCTGGCGCTCGCCCGCATGCTGGTGGGCGAGCGGCTCGCGGCCTGCGCCAATGTGCTGGGCGCGGCCACCTCTGTCTATCGCTGGCAAGGCGCGGTGCAGGAAGAGGGCGAGGTCGTGCTGGTGGCGAAAACGGTCGAGGACCGGGTGGAGGCGGCCGCGCGCCGGGTGCGCGAGGCGCACAGCTATGACAGCCCCTGCGTCGTGGCGCTGCCGATCTCGGGCGGCGATGCAGACTTCCTAGCCTGGGTCCGCGATGAAGTGCAGCCTCCGGAGGCGCTTGAGACGCGATGAGGACCGGCCCCTTCCTCTTCCTCTGCGCCGGGCACAGCATCGACCATATCTTCATGCTGCTGTTCATGGCCGTGATCGGCTTCACGGTCGCGCCCTTCTGGGGGCTGACCTACGGCGAGCTGGCTCTCCTGTTCACGCCGGCGACCATCATGTTCGGCCTTGGCGGGCCGCTTGCCGGCTGGCTCGCCGACCGCTGGTCCGGGCCCGGCATGATGACGGTGTATTTCATCGGCATCGGGCTGTCCTCCGTGTTCACCGGCTTCGCCGACGGTCCGGTCATGCTGGGCGCCGGCCTCACGCTGGTGGGCGTCTTCGCCTCGATCTACCACCCGGTCGGCATCCCGCTGATCGTGCGCGGCGCAGGCGACAGGCGCGGGCGGCTGCTCGGCATCAACGGCGTGTTCGGCAGCGCCGGCATGGCGGTGACGCCCATCATCATGAGCGGCCTGCTGGCGGCCGGCGGCTGGCGGGCGGTGTTCATCGTGCCGGGACTCGTGGCGATCGCGATCGGCGTCGTCTTCCACCTGCGGTTCCGGGAGAGCCTGCCGCTGAGCCGCGCACGCACCAAGGCGCCGGCTTCGCAGTCGGGACTCCAGGCGCTCATGCAGACCTGGCGGTCGCAGCCGGAAACGGAGCGGCGCGATTTCGTGCGCGCCATGGTCATCCTCGGCATCATCACCGTGGCCACCGGCCTGATCTTCCAGGCGCTAACCAACGGCGTGCCGAAGATCGTCAACCACCGCGTTTCCATGTTCGGCGACGATATCTTCCTCCTCTCGGCGACGGCCTCCGGCATCCTCGTGGTCAGCGGGCTGGCGCAGCTGATCGGCGGCGAACTGGCCGACCGCTTCCCGCTGCGCCGGCTGTTCATCGCCGTCTATGCCGGCCTGCCGCCGGCGCTCGCAGCCGCCGCCTTCGCCTGGGACATGCCGATGATCGCGGTGTTCACGCTCGCCACGGCGATCGTCGTCGGCAATCAGCCGATCTCGGACCTGCTGTTTGCGCGCTACATGCCGGAGCAGTGGCTCTCGACCGCATACGGCATCCGGTTCGCGCTCTCGCTCGGCAGCGGCGTCGTGGCGCTGCCGCTGCTGGGGCTCGGCTTCGACTACACGGGCGATTTCGCGCTGCTGTTCTACGCGATGGCGGCGGTGGCGGTGGTCGTGGTGCTGGCGGCGATGAAGCTGCCGGCCGAGGCGAAGGCGGACGCCGCCGCAACCGTCCGGGCGGCGCCGGGCGAATAGCGGCCGTGGAGCGTACCCAGGTCGGGATCGTCGGCGCCGGCCCCGCCGGCCTCATGCTCTCCCACCTGCTCGCCCGCGCCGGCATCGAAAGCGTGGTGCTGGAACGCCGCTCGCGCGGCTGGATCGAGGCGCGGGTGCGGGCCGGGCTGCTGGAGCAGGGCAGCGTGGGGCTGCTCGACCGCACCGGCCTCGGCGCGCGCATGGCGAAGCTGGCGCTCCGCCATCGCGGCATCGAGATCTCGACCGGCGGCCGCCGGCGCCATATCGACTTCGTGGAGATGACCGGCGGCAAGGGCGTCACCGTCTATGCCCAGCATGAGGTGGTGAAGGACCTGGTGGCGGCGCGGCTCGAAGCCGGCGGCGATATCCGCTTCGAGGTCGAGGGCGTGCGGCTCGAAGGCATCGGGGGAGAAGAGCCGCGGCTCGTCTGGTCCGGCGGGGCGCTCGCCTGCGACTTCATCGCCGGCTGCGACGGCTATCACGGCGTCTCGCGCGCCTCGATCCCGCCGGACGCGCTGACGCTCTTCCACCGCGAGTTCCCCTATGCCTGGCTCGGCCTGCTCGCCGAGGCGCCGCCCTTCCAGGACGAGCTGGTCTATGCCCGCCACGAGGCCGGCTTCGCGCTCTTCAGCATGCGCTCGCCGGAGCTGACGCGCGCCTATGTGCAATGCCGGGCAGACGAGGACCCGGACAAGTGGACGGCCGACGAACTCTGGGACGAGCTCGACCGCCGGCTCGCGGTGCGCCTCAACCGCGGACCGCTGCTGCTCAAGTCGGTGACGCCGATGCGCGCCTTCGTGGCCGAGCCGATGCGCCACGGGCGGCTCTTCCTCGCAGGCGACGCCGCCCATATCGTGCCGCCGACCGGCGCCAAGGGCATGAACCTCGCCTTCGCCGATGTGGTGGCGCTCGCGCGGGCGCTTGCCGGCTACTACCGCGACGGCGACGAGGCGGGCCTCGACGCCTATTCGGACACCTGCCTTGCGCGCGTATGGAAG
>JAPOZD010000378.1 GCA_026706245.1 Alphaproteobacteria bacterium | reverse complement strand
AAACGCCGCGCTCGTAGATTTCGACATGGACATTCTGCAGGACATGGTTTTCGCCGGCCTGCGCGAGGCGCTGGGAACCGAGGCGCCCGCGCTCGATGTCATTCAATTGCAGGACGCCGATCCGGTGTCGCGCCGGTATTAGCCGCGGGGAGACTCATGGAATTATTCCCGAGACAGGAGGTTGCCGGGGTCTTTCGCGGTTTCCGGGAGGGCGGCCTGGAGTTCAAAGCCGATCTGGTGCTGCCTTACCGCAACGACTTTCCACGCAAGCCGATGCACGGACAGTTCGTGCTCGTGCAGCTCGACACGCCGGAAGAAGCGGTATTGGGCCGCATCGCTTCCTTCTCTTCGGAGGGGAAGCTGTCCTTCGGCACGGGCGAGGAATACAACATACGCGCGGTTCAGGAGGAACGGCAGGTTCCGGAGGATATCCGGGAGCAATATCTGCGGTACCGGCTGAATATCCGCGTGCTCGGCGTGTTGCGGAGCAGCGGGGGCGGGCGGCCGGTTTTCGTGCCGTCCCACCGGCGCCTCCCGCATGTCGGCAGCGCCGTGGCGTTTCCTTCGGAGGAGGTGCTCCGGGAAGTATGCGGGCACAATGACGACGGCGCGACGATCGGCCATTTCGCGCTCGGCGAGTATATCTATAAGGGCGATGCGCCGGACAGGCGGCCGGACGACTGGATGCGCGTCGAATCGCCGGAAATCGAGGTCCGCTTCCCGATATCGAGCCTGGTGTCCCGGCGCAGTTTCATTTTCGCCCGCGCGGGTTTCGGTAAATCCAACCTCAACAAGTTGCTTTTCAGCAAGCTCTATGAGACGACGCCCAAAGTCGAAAAGCGCAACGACCGCGAAGTCCCCGTAGGCACGGTGATCTTCGACCCCGACGGGGAATATTTCTGGCCGGACGACAAGGGCAGGCCCGGCCTCTGCGACGTGCCGCACCTCCAGGACAAGCTCGTCGTCTTCACGGAGCGTTCGGCTCCGAGCGGCTATTACGAGTCGTTCACGGCGGGCGGCATCAAGCTCGATATCCGGCAATTGCGCCCGAGCGACGTGATTTCCATTTCCCTGCCGCCCGAACGGCAGGACCAGCAGAATGTCGCCAAGCTGCGGGCGCTGTCCGGGGAGCGGTGGTCGCGCTTGGTCGATCTCATCGACCGCGAAAAAGGCGGGGCCGACCCGAATGAGATCGGCGAAATCCTGAATCTGACCATGCCCAACCAGGAGGCCGAAGCCATTGCGGCCCGGTCCAACATGACGAGGGTGGTGGGCATGCTGCACGACCGGAGCAGCCAGTTCATGGGGCTCCTGATGAAAGCGCTCGAGGCGGGGACAATCTGCGTCGTCGATGTCTCCCAGATGCGCGGCGAACAGTCCTTCATCCTGGCGGGCATCATCCTCAGGCGGATATTCGACCGTAACCAGGAGGAATTCACGAAGGCCGAGCCGCGCACTATCCCCACAATTGCGGTGATCGAGGAGGCCCAGTCCGTTCTCAACGACCGCTCGACGGCCGCCGAGCCTTACATCTCATGGGTCAAGGAGGGGCGCAAATACGATCTGGGGGCGCTGCTGATAACCCAGCAGCCGGGCTCGATCCCGAACGAGATACTGAGCCAGGGCGACAATTGGTTTCTTTTCCACCTTCTTTCCGCCGGCGATCTCGCAAGCGCCAAGCGGGCGAACGCGCATTTCAGCGACGACCTTCTCAGCTCCCTGCTGAACGAGCCGATACCGGGGCAAGGCGTGTTCTGGAGCTCGGTCGGCGGCAGGCCGTATCCGGTGTCCATGCGCGCCCTGTCGTTCGAGGAACTCTACAGCCCGGCAGATCCCGACTACTCCCGGGAGCCGGTCCAGACATTCGCCACAAAGCTGCGGGAGGCTGCTGAAATCCACGTTCAGCGAGCCAGGACGGATGGCAGAGAGGATGCGGGAGCCAAAGGTAGCGAAGCACCGCCCGACAGCACGCCGGAGACCGCCGTCGACGATAGCGGTAACGGGGACCGACCGGATCTTGAGGTTCACTATCGGCAGCTTGCTGTGAAAGCCGTGAGGGAAAGCCGGAACATCATGAAACGGCTGGCAGGCGAAGGCGCTGCATGGGGTCATCTGGTTAGAGCGATAGAGAAGGAGCTTCCGGACACGCTCGATAACAAGAATCGTAAAGCCTACGATCTTGTCCGGGTGACAATTGTGGAACTTTTCGGATTGGAAGGAGAAGGCTGGCATACGTTCAAGCAGGCCGATACAGGCAGGCTCTATGTGCGGCAAGGGAAGGGCGGAGATAGTTGAAGGCTGAATCGGCCGCCATTTCGACCCGTCAGCTGGCGACCCGCTCAAGACCCACCGTCAGCCTTGTGCCGGTCGCTTCGGCGTAGCGGTGCAGCATGGCGGCACTCGGCCTCGACAAGTGCATATTCCTCGTCCGCTCTCGCATATTCCTTGCGGAACTCCGGGTCCTCCATGAAACGGGCCTTCAGGTCCTTGAGCTTCGTCATCGCCTTGCCTGCCTCATTCGTTCCCGCAATCGTCGCCCCGGCCTCTTCCGTCATGCCCGAACGCTCCCGCTCCGTCATACCCGGACTTGTTCCGGGTACCTCTCCAACGCTTCCACCGGACGGCCGTATGGATACCCGGAACAAGTCCGGGTATGACGGGGAAGGGGCATGATGATATAGGCGCCGGGCGGTGCGCCAGCTTCCGCGCTCTCCCGAAGGCATGAGGGTAGGGCGTCTGGCCTCCGGCGCCGCCTTCCTTGTACGCACCTTTGGTGCGGCATCCAACCGGCTCGGAACGGGTGGCAACCCTTCGATACGCGCCCGCTGGCGCAGCCGCGTATCGAGGGCTTGTCCTGAGCTTGCCGAACCGATACCCGGCGTTCCTGCCGCCCCTACCCCCGCTGCGCAATCGCCCAGCCGGTTTCCGCCAGTTGCCGGGCCTTGGCGCCTCGTTGGACGGCGTCGGGGGAGCTGGCGTTGCCGTCGAGGCCACGCTTGTAAACCCCCTGGCTGATGGCGGCGAGGCGGAAGAGGGAGAAGGCAAGGTAGAAGGGCCAGTCGGGGATGCCGCCGCGCCCGGTCCGCGCGCAATAGGCGGCGACATAGTCCTCCTCGGACGGGATGCCGGTCTCCGCATGGTTCATGTCGCCGAGGAAACCGCGCAGATCGTCGCCCGAATGGTAGGGCAGGCAGTTATAGGCGAGGTCCGAGAGCGGGTTGCCGAGCGTGCCGAGCTCCCAGTCCACCACCGCCAGCACGCGCGGCTCCGTCGGGTGGAGGATCATGTTCTCCAGCCGGTAGTCGCCATGCACCACCGTCGTCTCGTCGTCGGCCGGCATGTTCGCGCCGAGCCAGGCGACGAGATTGTCCATCTCCGGAATCTCGTCGGTCTTGCTCATCTCGTACTGGCCGGACCAGCGGCGCACCTGCCGGGCCATGTAGCCGCCCTCGCGCCCGTAGCCCTCCAGCCCGACGGTGCGGAAATCGACATTGTGGAGTGCTGCGAGCGCCGCGTTCATGGCGTCGTAGGTGGCGGCCCGCTCTGCCGGGGCCATGCCCGGCAGCATGAGGTTGCGCGCCACCCGGCCCTCAACATGCTCCATGATGTAGAAGGCGCGGCCGATCACCGCCTCGTCCTCGCAGAGCGCCCAGGTTCGCGCCACCGGCACCGCCGTCTCCGCGAGCGCCGAGATCACCCGGTATTCGCGGTCCACCGCATGGGCGGACGGCAAGAGCTTGCCGGGCGGCTTCTTGCGCATGACATAGCGCCGCCCGCCGCCGTCCTCCAGCAGGAAGGTCGGGTTCGACATGCCGCCCCGGAACTGCGAGACCCGGAGCGGCGGCCGGAAGCCCTCGACCTCCCGCGCCATGAAGCCGGCGAGCCGGTCTTCGGGAAAGCGGTGCTGGTCCAGCACCGGCGCGGCATGGGCGGTGGTGGTGACGGCGGGCTCGGCGGCCGTCCCGGCGGATGCTTGGGCGGACATAGGCGGCATGGCTCCTTCGCGCCCCGCCAGACTAGCCCGGATATCCCGCTATTGTCATGATGCCGGCGCGCAGTCCCGCAGCCGGGCGGTCGGACCGGATGGCTTCGGCCAACGCGCGGGCCCGCGGAACCGAAGATTGCCTTATGTTCGATATAAAAGATATATTTCTCTGTTGATACTTGACATATGTCGCCCTTGTGATAGTATGGGGCAGGAGGAAAGAAGCGGCATCCAGAGGTTGCTTCGTTTTCCGCACCGGCGCGAAAGACCCTTGGGAGCGGACAGGAGAGGTGCGTCCTCCGCCTCGCGCGCGCAATCAGGCGCGCGAACCGCGCCGACGCCGACACGCGCCTGCGCTGGCACAGGCGCCCGCGCGCAGGATACGCGCGAATCAGGGTCCGCCGCTCCGGGAAGCCGGGCGGCGGCGCCAACGCCGCCATTCGTAATGTTCGCCGCGTTCAACGCGGCGGCGGGAAGAACGAAACGAAGTGGAACGAAACGGGATGGAGGAAACGACATGCGGAAGACGGACAGACGCAGCTTCAACGAGGCGAACTCGCCCGCAAAACAATATCGCCGCTCCCGCTTCCAGGAGAGGCCGGGAGAGGGCCAGCGGTCGTGCAACGGGGCAGGGCCTTGCCGAGTTGAGAGAGGGGGACGAGCACGGCCCCATGCCTGAAACGTCCGCAGCATATGCGCCCACAGCATGCAGAACATGACATCCCATGACATATCGCGAAGAAGGCCGAGCGCGCTTCACGGCTAACATGACATTCCATGACACGCCGGCGCGTCTCCTCCGAGGTGGCCGCGCCCGCCCCATGGCATTTGATTCGCCCCGAACGGTGTTCTACGCTCTTCCAACCGAACGCTGCGAGCCGTGCGGGTCCGCCAGCGCTCCGGCAGCGGAGGCAGGCGGCTCGGCCGGGGTAGGCTCGCAGCGCAACAGCGAGGACACTCCATGAAACGTCGTAAATTCGTTCAGGGCGCCGCGACCGCCGGTGTCGCCGCCGCCGCATCGACGCTGGCCGCGCCCGCCATCTCGCAGGGCCTCAAGGAATGGAAGCTGGCCATGTCCTGGCCGCTCAACTCGCCGGGCCTGGGCACGTCCGGGCAACGGGTCGCCCAGCGCATCACGCAGCTGTCCGGCGGCAAGATCTCCGTCAAGGTCTATGGCGGCGGCGAGCTGGTGCCGGCCTTCGGCGTCTTCGACGCCGTCAGCGCCGGCGACGCCGACATGTACCATTCGGCGGAATATTACTGGCAGGGCAAGCACAAGGGCTTCAACTTCTTCACCGCCGTGCCCTACGGGCTGACCGGCATCGAGCACGCCGCCTGGATGAAATATGGCGGCGGGCAGGAGCTGTGGGACGAGCTCGCGGCCGGGTTCAACCTCAAGGGATTCCAGGGGTCCAGCACCGGCACGCAGATGGGCGGCTGGTATCGCGAGCCGATTCAGAAGCTCGACGACTTCAAGGGCCTGAAATTCCGCATGCCGGGCATTGGCGGCGAGGTGCTGCGCGCGCTCGGCGTCACGGTCGTCAACCTGCCGGTGGCGGAGATCTACCCGTCGCTCGCATCGGGGGCCATCGACGCCGCCGAATGGGTCGGCCCCTGGCACGACCTCGCCTTCGGCTTCCACAAGATCACCAAGCACTACTTCTATCCGGGCTTCCACGAGCCGGGCACCTCCGCCAGCGTCGTGATGAACAAGACGCTGTGGGACAGCCTGAGTGCCGAGGAACAGGCCCTGGTGACGACGGTGGTCGAGGCGGAGTCCTACATCCAGTTCGCCGAGTTCAACGCCCGCAACCTGGGGTCGCTGAACAAGCTGCTCGGCGAGCACGGGGTGCAGCTGCACCAGTATCCGGAGGACATGCTGATCGCCATCGGCAATGTCGCCGGCGAGGTCGTGCGCGACATTGGCAACACCGACGACATGACCAAGCGCATCTATGACAGCTTCATCGCCTATCGCAAACAGGCCATCGACTGGGCCAAGATCGGCGAGCAGGGCTACATGAACGCGCGGGTCCTGCCGTTCAACTACGGTTAAGGCGCCGGGCGGCCGACAAGGCCGTCATGCGCCGGGCGAGACGCCCGCGCCGCCCCGGCGCGGGCTGTCTGCTCTTGCCCTGAAGCCAGCGGGGAATGCCGGTGAGCGCACTGAAGCAACTCGTCCGGGCGATCGATGCCGCGAACGAGCATCTGGGCCGGGTCGTGTCCTGGTTCGCCCTCTTCCTGGTGCTGATGCAATTCGCCGTTGTCCTGCTGCGCTACGTGTTCGGGCTCGGCTTCATCCCGATGCAGGAATCCGTGCTGTTCATGCACTCCATCCTGTTCCTGGTCGGCGCGGGCTACACGCTGCTGCATGACGGCCATGTCCGGGTGGACATCTTCTACGGAGCGGCCACGCCGGAGCGCAAGGCGCTGATCGATTTCATCGGCGTGCTCGTCTTCCTGTGGCCGCTCTGCGCCGTGATGACCTGGAAGGGCCTCACCTATGTCGGCGCCTCCGTGCGCGTGCTGGAAGGCTCGCCCGAAGGCACCTTCATGCCGTTCTGGCTGCTGAAATCGCTGCTTCTCGTCTTCCCGTTCGTGCTGTCGCTGCAGGGGCTTTCCATGCTCGTGCATGCGCTGTTCGTCATGCGCGGCCTCGAACGCCCGGCCGGTGCTGCCGCCGAAGACCGGGGGCCCGGCGTATGACGATCAACGAATATCTCGTCTGCTTCATGTTCGTCAGCGTGTGCGGCTTCCTGATGGCGGGCTTCCCCGTCGCTTTCACGCTTGCGGGCGTGGCCCTGCTGTTCGCGGGCATCAGCGCGCTGCTGGGCGTCTTCGATTTCGCGTTTCTCGGCATCTTCCCGAACCGCGTGTACGGCAACGCCAT